>JAFTDR010000262.1 GCA_017454105.1 Desulfovibrionaceae bacterium
CCACGGCCCTTGAACAGAGGAGCTCTGCCGTCTTTGTGCTGCTGCAGGTACACTGGGTAGAGGCGATGGTAAATCTCAAGTGAGCGGATGGTAAACAATCTCGTAAGCATAATTGTCTTAGAGGGAGGCAACGTGGTAAACTCTTGATAAGCGCCTGGCAAAGAATCTCGTTGACAATCATAGGGAGAAGGGGAGCATCCCAAGGTCAACTTTTTTTTGCTGCTTGCGTACATCCTTTTTGCTTGCTTTGGGGGGAGCGCGACCCTACCTATGGTTTTCATCTGCCACGGCCCTTAAACAGAGGATCTCTGCCGTCTTTGCACCAGACGGCGGAGCCCTCATGAGGACTGAAAGCCAGGATTGAAAGCTATGCTAAGAGCCTATGCGGGAAAGCGTACTGGCAAGACGATGCCGTAACCTTGCCTTTTCCTCCTTCTTGGTTTCATAAGGTGCTTTGCCGCTTTGGCATGGGGAGAAGGGGAACAGCCCAAGGTCAACCTGTTTTTTTTTTACTGCTTGCGCACCTCCTTTTTGCTTGCTTTGGGGGGATTTCGACCTAAGCCTTTGACCAGAAGATCGTTGCAGACTTTGCACTGGAAGAGATTGTCACCTACTGACTGGCAGTCAGGACTGGGATCCAATCTGGACAATCCCCTTGTTATACGCGGTGTCGTCACAATGATTCTTCCCATGCCAATCAATTGAGGCCAACCTTCCTTGACTGTCGCTGGGAAAACAATTATGCGGCTGGGTATATGTTATCCTCCTTCTTGGTTCATAAGGTGCTTTGCTGCCAGGACATGGAGATACGTGGAGCATAATCTCAAGGCCACCCTGTTTTTTTCAGCTTGCACACCTCCTTCTTGGCTTGCTTTACGAGAAGACTGCGTCTCACAATTTGTTTGATCTCACTGCCCATGACTTGGAGCGACTGGTAGCGCACTCTCTGCCCATTTATATACCCGACCGCGCAATGGCTTTCTGCGCGGCATCAAGCAGAGCCCAGCTAATCGACCAGTACGGGAAGAATCTGTACGCTGCTAAGTATAGCTTGAAACGAGGTTCTCTCACCAAAGTGTTCAGCTTGGCTAGACAATGCGCTCTTCCTGTACGGACAATCAAGGAGACTTCCCTTTGACTGTTGATTGCTTGACTTGCCTGGACAATGATTTTTCCCGTATCAACCAATTGATGTGTCGCCTTTGGATACCACGCAGATTTCTGGAAGAAGAGAAACGAACTGCGTACCGTGTGACTTCTCCGCACAGGCTGCGCACAGACTCTCTGGATCCGCGTGGGAAATACGTAAGTCGCATGGCATAAGCACTTCTCTTTTCCCGCGCAGAGCGGGAAGAGGGCGACCGAATGCGCCGCGATGACGCCTGCTAGCGCGGAGTGCAAGAGGTGTGTTTATTGTTGTGATAACCCATATTTCTGAAAAACCTTGTCTTGCCGAGCCTTTTGCGAAGGCCTTTAGGCCCTTTGGCTCAGGAGCATTTGTGTTATTTTTAATATTTCTGATGTATCATATTCGTTAAATATAGTCAATAACAAGAACGTCGATACCGCTACTCGCACTGTGTGACAGTGGCCGGGTGATTTATGTTTTGCTGGAAACTCTGCGCCGCTCGTCTCCCGACCTTGCCGAGACCAACAAATGTCCGGTCTTTCGTGACTGTGCGTAGGCTTTTGCCGTTGCCGTAGACGGTCGCATGCTGATACTCGGCCGCACAATGATTTTCCAGCAAGCCCTTTGATCCATCTGTTTTCATGACTGGTGATGAGAGAAACCGTTTGGCTGTTGAGTAGAACTCCTTGGATCTCCTGACCGCGCTGGCCAGATTCTCCAGGAATGAGGCGGCAAAGAGAGAAGCGAAACGTCCGAAAAGTTGCGGCACACATAAGCCAAAAACAAACTGACAGTTTTACGAACGAAAGTCAGCTCTCGATCTGGTTTATTCGACTCAAAGTGGCAACTTTTTTTCTGACCGCAGTATACCATGTGAGCCAGCGCGTCTGCCTTCCCTCGGGTCAACGACAGAGCCCGTGCTTTGCGAAGAACTTTTGTCTTGTATACTTGGTGTCACAACGGTTCTTCCCACGCCGATCAATTGAGGCCGATCGTCTTTGGCTGTCGCTGGAAAACCGGTATGCGGCCGCGTTATAGGCCCTTTGGCTCAGTAGCGTTGCATAGTCTAGACTGACGACGTGCGCAGTTTTCATCCCTAACATCTAAGGAAGTGCGATGTTTTGCCGTTCATGCGGACGAAATCGGACGATCTTTTTCGTTTCTATCATAGCTTTGATATATCATATTTATTTACCACAGTCAACAATAAGAATGCCGATATCGATACCCGCATCAAGTGTGACTGTTGCTGGACGGTTTGTGTTTTGTTGGAAACTCTGCGCTGCACGTTCCCCAACCTTGCCGAGACCTATAAGTGCCTGGTCTTCAGGGCTAAAGGTGCGCAGACTTTTGCCGTTGCCGTAGACAGTCGCATACTGAACCTCCCCAGATGTTCTGACCGCGCTGGCCAGACCCTCCAGGAAGGAGGCTGCGAAGAGAGACGCGAAACGTTCAATATAGTGGCGGTCAACATGTGAGGCTAGCGCGGTTTTGTCTGTTCTTGGGTCAACAGCATAGGCATGGAGAGGATAGCGCTCGCCTTCTTTGGTGATAAGCTCTGTGAAGACAATGCTTAAGATCTCGTTTTTGCTCTGGAAATTGCCGAGTACTTTGGCTCCCCTAAACTCTCCGCTGACAATCTCCGCAAGGGCTGGACCAGGAGCGTCTGAATTGAGAGCCACACGGTTTACGGCAGTGAGTATTGTTCCAGGCTTTGGAAGCTTTTTCTTTGGCTGCACAATCTCTGCCGGAGCTTCTTTCTTGGGCACCCACGTCCCATAGACAATCTGCTGTGGCGAGAAGGCTATTTGCATTCCGGCAAGAGCGTCCCGCATTCTCTGACTGCGTTCAGACTGTTTCTTTTCCCTTGGCCTTTGCGGGATAGTTTGTGTTTTTGTTTCCCTGTGTTCTTCTGGCGCGCGCTTTTCAGAGCGCGCGCTTGAGATAGGAGTTATGAAGCTTGACCCGTTTTCCTTGGCCTGTGCCGCTTTTTTCTCAGCATAGAGATCCAGTTTGTCGGCATAGGCCGGATTCGTTGTCACACTGATCTGCGAGAGATCGCTTGTGTTTGGTTTTGGTATTTGTTTTAAGTTCATGGGCGCTTGGCTTTCGCTTCCTGAGAAGAAAAGAAAAAGCAAAAGACCCGCGATAGCGAAGAGCCCCAGAAGGGGAAGGAGACGCGATCTAGGTCTATCGCGCTCTATGGACTCAATGAGCAAATCAGGGGTGTCCGGCATAGGCCTCCTCGGCTATATGAACGGTCCGGCTTTTTCCATTGACTGAAAGAACAATGCTCCGCGTCTTGGGCAGAACATAGACATGGATACCCTCGCCACGGGCAACCTCCTTCCATGCGGGCCAGACAAGGGGATGGGGTGTTCTGAGATAGAGAGTGTCGTTCAACTCCCAGAGAGTTGTTTCCGGCTGCTCTGGGGTGAGTACTCTTGTTTTTGCCTCAGCATCCGCTATGCCGTGGAGAAAACCAAGCACTGTGTCCGAAAGAGACTCAGGCTCTTTTTCTGCTGGCTTTTGCGGTGAGAGAGGACCCCGACCGTTTATGCGGAGTATCAGAAGGGCATCTGCCTCGCGTTTTTCATCCAGAGGGGAGGTGGTCGTCAGATGCAGCAGAATGGGATAGGGGCAGTGTACAAGACTGACTGCGAGATTGGAGCTGGCCCTTTCTTTCAGGGGAACAAGATTAAGCATGTGGCTGTGCGTCTCCCCCTCTTTTTCAGGACCGTTTATGAGCGAAAAGGCCCCAGGATTGCCCACAACAGTGTGCGCAACGGGCCAGGGATTGCCCAGCTGATCCTGAAAAAGAACAGTCGATGAATAGCCTTCCGTAAGCCTAAGCGCATAGTGCGTTGTGGGCGGGATAGGAACACTCCTGGTTTGGGTGCGCATTGTGGCAGGACGCGGGGCCATCGCTCGTTCATAGGCCTCGCGTGCTTTGCGCACCCTGTCGATCTCTTCAGGGGTTAGGGGATAGACATCATCAAGAGCCCGTCCAAGATCCAGAGCGCGCTCCTTTTGCTCTGATGCTTCAAGCAGGCTTAGGAGATCGCCGTCCTCCTGAACCCTGCTGGCGTCCCCCGAAGGGGACGCCAGGGTACAGGGGTCGGCTGTGAGGAGAAAGAGCGAGAGGGACCCGCAGACGACCAACCTGTGCCCGATCATCTTATTCCTCCCAGCCGCTGGTCTGCTTCCCGTCGCCTCGCTTTGGGAAAAGCGCTTTCTGAATAGCAGCAAAATCCGCCACTTCCTTCATAAAGGTGGCTTTGCCCTCAAACGAACCAACCTTACAGGAGAAGCGGGCGAGCTGTGCTGTCGATAAGTCCTCTTGGGGCGAAAACCTATCTACTGCCTGCTGGTTAAGCAGGAGATATGAGAGGCTTCCGCTGAGATAGGCAGTAAAGCGGGCGTCGCTTGCAAGAGGCTCCGAGAGAAGGAGACTCAAGAGGGACTTTTTGCTTATACGCTCCCCATTGGGGGCAAAGGCGCGCGACGCCTTACAGGGGAAAAGCGTATTCGGAGACTTCCAACTGCCCTGGTATAAGAAGGGCCACAGGAGCGGCGCAAATGGGGACGATGCCGAGATGCGCTCTACCAGTGTCCTCATCATCTTATATGGATAATGCTGCTTGTTACCAGAGTTGCCGAGCCATGCGCGGACGCCGTCCCACTTCTCGGCAAATTCTCCAAGGGAGAGTGAGAACAAAGAAGTGTACTGCACCTCCCTTGGCGCTGCGATGAAGATCGCAGACGCGGGCAAAAAATTTGAACGAAGATGGTGCTTTTTGTTGAATAAATCATACCATAAAGAGTAAGATTTCATATGATCTCACAGGCGCATTGCCTGTTTTTTAGGCAACGCTGCAGTAAAAAAGTGGGCCTGCGCTTTGGCGCACAAGGCAATGTTTTTTTTGAAAAAAGCACGGTATTTCACCGCGTCTAGAATGTTACAAGCACCATCGTAGAAACTTATTTTTAGAAACTCTTCGCCTAAAAAATAGGGACGGAAAAAATAGCCTTCTATATGGTATCCCGAAAACCTTTCGAACTTTTTTTGTCCGAGCTGCTCATGATAGGGCACCGATTCATTCACTACAATGAGAGAGAATGAAATAGGGCGCTTTCTGAGCGAGCCTCCCAAGGACAAGAGATTTTCGCGGGGAACAATCAAGGGAAGAATGTCTGGACTTTCGAGGAATCAAGCCACATCTCCTTCAGAGAGGGCTTGGTCCGATCAGTTCGGGAGCGTCCTTTCTCTTTGCATGCGACACAGACGATGGAATCGGGGTACCGCACGCTTTTCCGTAAACATAGTTGGATTCCCGCGTTGCGGGTGAGAGTCTGTCATCGGAAGTTTCGTCACGCAGACTTCCGTATGTGCTTTCCTCCCTAAAAGTGCAGACTCATTCTGGTGTGAGCGTGACCTGCAGAAAGGCAGGCCTCAAACTATGTATAACAATTCGTATTTTTTTGTCAAGTACCTGACACTAAAAAATTTTTTTACTGCCAGTTTTTTTTTGAGATGAACAGAAAATAAGCGCTAGCGTACAGTCTGTAAGGCACTCGCACGTACGTCTCAGAAATCATATCGTACAAGATTCCACATGCGATTTTGTAGCGCATCTTATAGCACTGTACAAGAGAGTGAACCAAATGTCCAAGAAGACCTTTTGTATGGCCTGCAAACCCTGCTCCGCCCAATGTGCCTCACCCAACGGAACACTCTGGATGGGTGATTTTCATAACCTGCTTGGCTCACGTATGCTTGGGAAAACTCAAGCACAATTTGGACTAAAGAATGCTTCACAGAAAGACCGTTTAGGAATGCGTCTCTTTTTGAGTCCAAATATGCGTGACCATGGGATTTGTCAATAGGTTTTGCATTGAGATTTGCCAATCGGATTAGCCAGTCAAATTTGTCAACCAGACTAGCCAATCGGATTAACCAATCGGGATTGTCGATCGGAGCCGCCAATGGTATGTATCAGGCGAGTCCATCTATAGAGTCCTTTCTTGTGGCGCCTCTCTAGAATCTGCTCATAGAATACCCTAATAGTTACGTCTAAAGATTGAGCCAATGGATGCATCGAATAGATATACGTATGATGCCTGCTCATCTCCTCCCTTGGCGAGCCCTGGTATTAGAGTTGCGGCCAAAGAATGCGAGTATATGTCAGAGAAGGCCAAGGACTGTTTTTTTGTCAATCAAGAGGACAAGCGTACGGCAGAGGTACAATCAGAAATCCAAAGAAGATATGCCAAGGCGGAGTCCAGTGCAGAGTCCTAAAGATGTCTTCGTTTTTTTTCCCAGAAGCACTGCCCATACTCTTTACGCAAATTTTTTTGCCTTGTCAAGTGTTCCTCAAAAAATTTTTTTTAGTTTAGAGCCATCTCTTGAGCTTATGTGTGCAGTTCCTAATTTTTTTGTTCTCGGAACGCGAGTGCAATGTGTGCTGAGATTTTTCATGCTTTTTGGAAGTGCGAGAACCAATGCGGGCAAAAGCAGTGGATAGCGCTGCTCATCCTTTCGCGAATTTTGCTCTGATCTGCCTTTGCTGTATGCACACGGCGTGCAAGACGCTTGCCTGACCAATGTCCTGGCCCTGATGGCAATATGGCAATGCCCGAGTCGTTTGCTCGTTGCGTTCCCTGGAAGCTCTTCCTATTTCAAATGGGTATCGCGATATACGGTACGCGTTGCAGAAGGCGGAAGGCCAAGGAAGCAAGCCATGCAAGCCGTCCGTGAAAGCTATCCATGAAATTTATTCATGGCATTTATCCATGGAATGTATTCATGAAAGCCGTCCATGGAATCCATCTATAGAGGTAGGCCAAAAAGTCTTAACCGTGACGTCCAATCAAGAAGTCAAGCGGTAGTCCAATCAGAGTGCCCACCTTGGAGTCAATCAGATAGCCAAGCATAAAGCAAGAGTTAGGCAAAGTCCAAAGCAGAAATTTAGAGAAGAAACCCAAAGAAGCCATGCAGAGACGGGTTCCAATGCAGGAGCCCCAAAGATGCCTATGTTTTTTTCTTCCCAGAAGCACTGCACACACTCTTTATACCGATTTTTTTGCCTTGTCAAGTTTCGCTCAAAAAAATTTTTTTTGTTTAGAGCCTTCTCTTGAGCTCATGTGTGCAGTTCCTAATTTTTTTGTTTTCGAAACGCAAGCGCATTGTGTACTGAAATTCCCATGCTTTTTTGGAAGTGCGAGAATCCACGCAGGCAAAAGCGCAAAAGCAGTAGATAGCGCTGCTCATCCTCTCGCGAATTGTACTCTGATTTTGCCTTTGCTGCACGCACGCGGCGTGCAAGACGCTTGCCTCACCAATGGCCTGGCCCTCATGGCAATATGGCAAGATGGCAATGCCCGAGTTTTTTGCTCGTTGCGTTCACTGGAAGCTCTTTTCATTTCAAATGGCTATCCAGATTACGGTACACGCCGCAGAAGGCGGAAGGCCACGGAGGCAAGCCATGCAAGCCGTCCGTGGAAGCTATCCATGAAATCTATCCGTGGCATTTATCCTTGGAATGTATTCATGAAAGCTGTCGCATGGAATCCATCTATAGAGGTAGGCCAAAAAGTCTTAACCGCGATGTCCAATCAAGAAGTCAGCGGTAGTCCAATCAGTGAGCTCACCTTGGAGTCAATCGGATAGCCAAGCCTAAAGCAAGCGTAAGGCAAAGTCCAAAGCAGAAATTTAGAGAAGAAACCCAAGGAAGCCATGCAGAGACGGGTTCCAGTGCATGAGCCCCAAAGATGCCTTTGTTTTTTTTCTTCCCAGGAACACTGCGCACACTCTTTATACCGATTTTTTTGTCTTGTCAAGTGGTCATTCAAAAATTTTTTTGGTTTAGAGTCTTCTCTTGAGCTTATGTGTGCAGTTCCTAATTTTTTTGTTTTCGAAACGCAAGCGCATTGCGTTCTTCATTTTTTTTCATGGTTTTTTGGAAGTGCGAGAATCCACGCAGGTAAAAGCGAAAAAATGGTTGATAGCGTTGCTCATCCTCTCGAGAATTTTGCTCTAAGGCTGCCTTTGCTGTACGCAGACGGCGTGCAAGACGCTTGCCTACACAATATCCTGATGCGCCTTTATGGCAATATGACAATGCTCGAGTCTTTTGCTCGTTTTTTTCTCTGGAAGCTCTTCCCATTTCAATCGGGCGGCGCACGCTTTAATTTGTCTCATTCCTTGAGTCCTGGCAGCTGAAAACACGTCTTGTACTCGACCATACATTGCTTTTCCGCAGAACGCTTAGAGTTACACTCTGACATCGTCCACCTAGGGGAAAATCTTTATGAGGCTGAGTATACTGCGGACCAATGGTGGCTCTCTCTTTCCCGCTACAGGAATTTTTCACGAATCATTTAAGAACTGCGGTTCGCTGCCAGCTCTTGTGCGTAAAACACCGGTATCCGAATTCAGCACAATTTTTTTGCTATTACGACCCACAGCGGCACAGTGATTCTTCCCGTATCGCTCAAATGAGCTGGTTCTCTTTGGACGCCTTGTGGAAGATATGTATGCGGTCAAGAAAGCTGGATGGCAAAATATTTGTGCGTTTCCCCCTTGTGCATTGTCCAGCTGCAAAAGGAGTCTTTTTTCTTGCAGGCGCTGTGATGGCGGAGGAATCTGTGACAGAGAAAGTATCCTTGCTCTTCCCAATTGCTGGCCAAAAGAAGCAATCTTCCATGCTGCATCCCATACTGCAAAAACGAATCCGACAGGTATACTCGGCGTCTCAATGATTCTTCCCACAACACTAAGGTAGCTCTGTGGGCGAGTGCCAATTGAGGTCTTTTTCCTTTGGCAGGAAAGATCAGTATGCGGCTTGGGTATATCCGCTCACAGGTCAGCGGTTCAAGCGCGTGTTCCATGGCTTCAAAGCGTACTCTTGTCGACAAATACCGTATTCTGCTGTTTGAGGGTACAAGGAGCATTCGTGTCTCTTCAGCGCATTCTATCGCATGTAAGTGATCGGATACACTTTTGATTTTTGTCGAGTACATTTTTCAAACGAGAAAAATATTTTTTAGGGTGGTCCGTCTCAATAGACCAGATGCATGGGATTGTCAAGATAAAATTTTTTTTCATGCAGACCTTTAACAATACTGCATAAAAAAACAGAGTACCCCATCATGGGATGGATCTTGTTCGATTTTTTTTATCAAGAACATGCAGTATAGTGCATGTTCATTTACCCTCATGCCTTCAACTTTTTTTTTGTGTTACAATGCATAATAGGGTAAAAAATGGGGAAATACGAGGGAAAATCGGAAAAAAAGCGCTCCTTTCGTGTCTTAGGTATGTTTTTCCCTCTTCCTTTTAGGTGCAGTATACTGCACATACAGCGCGTGTGACTGCAGGCTTCAGAGTGGGTGGATCAAATTGATCGTATCCGCTCACGGGTCAACAGTACTTGCAGTACAGTGTGCATGTTCATTTACTCTCATGCCTTCAACTTTTTTTGTGCTACAATGCATAATAGGGTGAAAAATGGGGGAATACGAGGGAAAATCGGAGAAAAAGCGCTCCTTTCGTGTCTTAGGTACGTTTTTCCCTCTTCCTTTTAGGTGCAGTATACTGCACATACAACGCGTGTGACTGCAGGCTTCAGAGTGGGTGGATCAAATTGATCGTATCCGCTCACGGGTCAACAGTATTATACCCGACCGCATAATGATTTTCCCTGTCCGCCAAAGGAAAAGGACCGCAATTTGCCGACGTCCACAGGACTCACTTCGAGTCGCGGGAAGAATCATTGTGGCGCCCCGAGTATATGCAGGCCTCGTACGCTTTTCCTGCTATATCATTGTCGACAAAGACCGCTAAAGCTTTTCGAGACTACTGTAGGTGATCGTAAATTCCCGCCAAGCGAGTTATACTCCAGCCCAAAAAAAACTGACACTTTTGCGATCGTGAGTCAGCACTCAATTCTGGTATTTTCAACTCAAAGTGACAATTTTTTCTGACCGCAGTATATACTCGACCGCATAATGATTTTCCGCGTGGCAGCGTAAGTGGACCACTTCAATTGGTCGGTACGGTAGGAATGCCTGTGCCGCCAAGTATAGCTACATGGAGGAGGGCCGCAGTCCATCTGCTCTTCCAACTCGAAAAAGAACCTATGTAGCTCAACAGGTCCGTTTAGCTCCATAGTGTCCTGTAGGATAGAAAACCCGTGTCAGCTGGGCTTTTCGTCTCTGTAGCTCAATTTCATGCCGGGAAATTGAGGTGATATACTCGGCCGCACAATGATTTTCCATCAAGCCCTTTGAGCTATCTGTTTTCATGACAGGTGATGGGAGAAACCGTTTTGCTGCT
The DNA here is from genome assembly GCA_017454105.1 of Desulfovibrionaceae bacterium. Lineage (GTDB taxonomy): Bacteria > Desulfobacterota > Desulfovibrionia > Desulfovibrionales > Desulfovibrionaceae > Desulfovibrio. The sequence goes on from JAFTDR010000262.1 coordinate 10,467, forward strand.
GAGTATATACACCCGTGATACCCAGACTGGGCTTTAGTTCTTGTGTTCCTTGCATGGGGTATGGTGGAATGTTCGCTCTCAGTCAACATCTGATATCCAGATATCCAGATATCATCCAGGGCGTCACAATGGCGTCACAATGAGTCTTCTGCGGCACGAAGTGAAGTGTGTGCCGATTTGGTTTGTGTGGGAAAACCATGCTGCGGCCAGGGAGAACTGGCAAAAGGACAAGAGCGACTTTTTTCACGTACTGCTCATTTTCCCAAGTCAATGATTTCTATCACACTGAAAAAATAATGCTGAGCTGTACAGAGAAACGAAGCTTTTCGAGACTGACTTTTTGGGTATCCGCTCAACGGTCAACAGCACTCTGCGGGCTCACCTCTTCCGGGTATGTCATTGTCAACAAAGACCATCGACGAGATCGCCTGGATTCGGCTGATAGGAGTATTCTACCGCCCCCAGTGAGCGGATACTCTTTTGGGCTACGGTTGTCGCGATGCGTATAGGCAGTTTTTTTTCTTGCCGAAGTGTGTCTCTACGGTCAAATTGCGCTGGACCATGCCGTTTGGAAATGCTTGCGAGGATATCGTTTTCTGACTGAAACTCTTTATGTTGAGCAATACGGATCTGATGGATCGATACACTCGGCGTCACAATGATTCGTACCGCGTAACGAAGTGAGCCTGGTTGCTCAATTGAGGTCCCTTTCCTTGTGGCTTTCCAGGAAAAAGGGCAAATCACGGCCGGGTCAAGCAATCGACAAGTGGAGTTTTTTCTCGCGAAGAAAGCGCCCATTTCCTTTGGCTGATGTCTTTTTCTTCGTACGTGATCCCAAGCTTGAGACGGATGAGGTATTGAAGAGCGAGCAAAAAGCCGTGATATACTCGACCGCACATTGATTTTCCAAAGAATGCTTAGAGTGACACTCTGACATCGTCCACCCAGGGGAAAATCTCTATGAGGCTGAGTATATCGCAAGCATCTCCAGGCGTGCAGCGATACTCATGACAGAAAAAAAGTGACTCTGTACGATGTACGAACTCACCAAAACAAGGGACTTCTAAGCCAAAGTTGCTGTACCTGTATTTTTGTCCGCAGTATACACTTATCCCTTGGGGAAGATTCCTCCCTGCCAGTGTGAACTGCACTTCGACTGCGCTCACGTGGGGACGGTTGACTGCCGACTTTGGGTCATCTTTGGCTACAAACGAGCGTTGCTCTCGTTAGGTTTTTTGCTGACAATGACACAATTGAGGTACAAAGCCCGCATGGGATACCCCAGAACAAAAACTTCTTGAGTACACGTTGCGGCTCCATGGCCGCATACTCGTACTGGCTCACCCAAGTTCGTGTGTCTCTTCTACGCTGAACTTTGCTGTACGACGGAGGAACTCATAACCATCTTTGTACACACGGACTGAGAGAAGCCGGTTATAGTTTTCCCTGTGCGGCCAATGATGCGACCTCGATTGGCCGGCGGGCTCACTTCGTTACCCTGGAAGAATCCTTGTGATGCCGCATATACTGCTCTTTGTGAGTTGTGCATTGAGAGCCTCGTTTTTCGTCCTTTAGCCAAAGGGAAGCCCCTTTGGCTTGTACTACGATTCATTATGCCGCCTAGTACTGCCTTCTTTAAGTCCGTGTTGTAAAAATATGGTGGGCCCCCTACGCTAATAGGGCAGTAGAGCGTATACGATACACTCGAACTTTGCTCTGCCAGTACTCGCCATATACGAGGACTCTGTGCCAGCGGAACACTCTGTGCGGGCGGGCAGTCTTTGGAAGAGGAGGGTACAGAGGGCGTCTTTCGCACAATACTTGTGGCAGAAATAAAGCGAAAAACAGTTTTGCTACAAAGTCCCCTGTTCTCTGGAAGCTCCTCCAGCGGACACAGTCACTTTTTTTTGTCTTCGAGTATATTATGCGAATGACGCTTGCAGCGTAGACCGTATATACTCGGTGTCACAATGTTTTTTCTAACGCCATCTCCTAAGGCCGATCGTCTTTGATTCTTACGGGAAAACCAGTATCGGTCGGGTGGCGGGTCAAATTTTTATTTCCAACCTACGCTCATACGGACGAAAGCAGACGATTTTTTCCGCCGCAAGTATACAACGATGCAAGGCCGACGGATCGTTTGAAAGGGCGGTCCCGGCTTCCACACCGGAAAAGTGCGTTGAGACAAAGGTCAAGACACTCTTTTTGTTCTGTTTGCTGCCCTTCAGTCCAGCACTATGACGAGCCAGCACTATGACGAGTGTGCGCCGTCACTTGGAGGGCGCTATTGGCTGCATACTGATTTTCCACCAAAGCCCATAAGCCAGCTGTTTCAATGACAGAGTATGGGATCAACCGTTTTGCCGCTCGCTATCGCAACGAAAGCCAAAGTGAAACCACGGAGTTGGCATAGGAAGAAGTATACTTTGGTCAGAAAAAAATTGACATTTTTAGTGTCGAAGATACGAAAAAAGGATTGCAGCCCTATTTTTCAACTGTCTCATCTTTTCCGGAGTACACGCGAGCTAAGACATACTCGTAAAAAGTAAAACTTTTTTTTCTGCCCAGAGTCTATGCAAGTGATGGACGCTGTGCTGTGAGAGGAATTTGCTTTGCAACCGGTGGTACGAAATATAGAGGGGCATCCCAAGGATCCCGCGACACGAAGTAGTCCTGTGTGCCGACCACTTACGATCGTCTTCCGATTGGCTGTCCTTGGAAAACCGGGTATAGCCCACCGGATTAAGCCTATAGTTCTCGTGGGAAAACAAGTATGCACCCGAGTATAGACTGTCGACTTGGGTGAAATCTTCCTTCCCAAACCTCGACTGTGAGGTTCTGTCGTTGATACTGACGTGTGACCGAGTACTTGAAGTCGCTCTGGCTTGTGGGGGAAAACCAGTATGCGGCCGGATATCTATGCCCCACATACGAGAAAAGTCAGAGGCATGCTTTGACTCAGCCTCATAAAGATTTTCCCCTGGACGATATCAGAGTGTACCTCTAAGCGTTCTGCGTAAAAATCAATCTACGGTCCCGTGTATACCAAAGACACAAGAGACTCGATGCATCGACTGTATTTACGTTCACTTGCTTCCGGTCGTATGCAGGCAAAACGTGGGAGTGCTTTTCTAAAAAGCGTTGCGCTTTTGTCTTGAAAAGAGAAGGACATACGCTTCTCTTGCCGATCACGAGGAATTGCGAACGCTCGCTGGTATAGGTTGAGGTCGAAACAAAAGAAAGTCCGAGGTATCCGCTCACGGGTCAACGGTATGCTCGGCGTCACAATGATTCTTCATGCCTGTAGCTTTGCGAGTACAAACCATGATCCGATGATGCGAGTATACTCTCGCATTCTTCCGTCGAAGAGATAGCGTGCGAGTCGTCTGAAAGGCGCATTCCACTGTCCCCCCCCGATGACCGATGAGTGCAGTCCGAGAGCCTTTGGGCGAAAGTATTGCGTGGGCTTCGAGTGCCACGCTTGTGACGGACACTTTTTTTCTGCACGAACACCCAAAAGGGCGTACTCTTGGTTTGATAGGACTACATAGTCCGAGCGCGAGAAGCGACCCACTCGCTGACTTTTGCGTGAGCGTACCCTTGTGTGCATACGTTTGATTGGCTACAGTCTTGCGGCACAGAGCAGCAAGACTGGTTTTCCCACGACAGGCAAAAAAGTTCGGCAAGTATTGCTTGTACGCCCTTTCTCTCCGTACAGAGTCATAAGAGAAAACGACACAGAGGATCCGTGAAGCCTGTGAGCTAGGAGAACACAAGCAGAGTTTTGCTGTGCGGACTTGCGTGTCTCTATTAGACGATGGATGGTTCAAGAATCGCAAGTTGCACATAGTGATATGTCATATTTAATAAATATGCGATCGTTTCGTACTCTGTCAAGAGCAGCGCATGCAGTCCTTCCAAGCTGCCAACTCTGCAAGTACGCCAGATGATTTTTTCTTGATGCGATACGTACGTGCAGCACATTCAGCTAAAAAGCGACGTCTTTCCTGTAGCAAGAGTGCTACGAGGCTGATCCTGTGAAGGACCGAGCGCATCCAGTTGAGTGGCTCACAGTGGAATACGAGAGGTATGCCCGCTCCTTTCGCTTACGGTGGACGACGTGACTCCAAGCCACGCATCCCCCCTGTCGGAGGAGATATGCAATCAGTACTGCCGATATCGCGTTTGGGGGCCTTTCGATCTGCTCTTCGACACAGTATGGCACACGACAACGTAGCCCGCATCCTCGAATGAGTGCGAGAGGCTCGACCAAAAAGACAAGGCCTGCCACACCACATCTTTCGCAGGACGCGTGCCATGCATCTGCTCGAATTCGGACTCGCTCGGACACTCACATACGGAAACCCCGAGCGCATGAAGCGTGAGGCCCTGACCAAGCTGTCTTAAGGCTACGCCGCATTTACGTTCGCCGATGATCAAGAAGTTCTTAGGAGACTGTGGATAGGTTTCGTGGGTACGCAAGGTATAGGCTCCCTCTTGGGCATCTCACCTTTGTATGCGCCAAGGAAACCTGCGAAGCTTCGGGAAGCCGCATCGAACGCCTTTTTCTCCCTTGCGAGCTTTGGAAGTGCCCTTAACTGTTTATGATTGTCCGCCGATCTCGCGAAGGTCAAAAGGCTCTCGTCCTTCGGACGATGCGCTTTTGCTGGCTCCTAGGATGCGGATTACGTTCAGCAGATCGCACAATGAAACGACTTTCAAAGGCGCGCCAAGGTTCATCTGGTACGGCGGGCAAATCCGCGTACAACGCGAGGACGCCGAAAACCTCGCAGCGTGAGAGTTGAGCCGCCCAAAACTCATAACGAAGAACCTTCTTTTCGCACGTCACTGACTGACCTGGCAACTGTAGGTGATTGAACGATAGTATTGTACTCCGTACACGCGGAAGTTTTTTTGGGTATGCGAAGCAACTGAAGTCCCTTTTTTTTCAAAGGATCGCAAGCCGCAGCAAAGCTCTTATCTTTCTTAGCGATTCCAATTCACTGCGAAGACGGATGTTTTCTTGCTTTACGTGTGCCGTAGCGCGTCAGCGTCATCGGGCTCTATGTATCCTCGAGGAGGATTTTGAAAGGTGATTTTGCGTAGATACACCGCTTTGTCAGGTCGAAGCCGCATTCATCGATGTGAACAATCAGGAGCATCTGCCGCCGCTTTGTTGTACAAATGACGTATGTCTCTTCTTTGTTGCCCACGATATCGATGCCGAACGTTCCCGCAGTCAAAAGATCGTAGATTCGGTTTGGGCCATAACCGCCGTGGATCCGTAGGGAACTGTAAAAAAGTATCTTGACATTGTTGTCGAAACTGCCAGGCAGTTTCGACAACAGAATTGAACGTTATTTTTAATAAACTTAAGCTTTACATTAAGAGACTGATATTTCTCGGAATACCAGAGATGAGGAGCTATA
>JAFTDR010000263.1 GCA_017454105.1 Desulfovibrionaceae bacterium
CGGCAAGGAGGCAAATTCGAGCAAGCGGGAGGACGCCGAAAACCTTGCATCGCGCAGTGTAGCTGCCCACGACTCATAACGAAGAACCGATTTATGCTGATTTTTACCCCTCGCCAATTGGTGTAGGGGTTTTTTTGTGTGCTTGGCATGTCTATCGTTCCAATGGAGTCACACCAACAATCCGGCCCGCTCGGGGCAAGGGTAAAGCGACGACGCGCAAGTGAGTGCAAGTTTTTCTCCGCGAGGATGAAAGCTGAAAGAAGCTACTAGTATTGGTTTTCTCAAGTTTGTGTGTACATTTTACACAGAACGTTCTCGACAATTGAAGAGTCCCCCACCACCGTTTTTTCACATAGACTTAGAAAAGGTAGTACTAGCAGTCTCTTGAATCCACGCACAGAAACACACAGGGCCTGTCGGCGTACAGCCATTTTGTCGGTACCGCGCGTACTGGTTGAGTTGTATACGCTGACGGAGCCTGGCCTTTGAAATGCAGCGTGCCATTCGTTCAGCAAGATTACTACGCAGGAAGAAGAGTATCGCGCAAAGCTCGCTCAGTATTCTGGATACGAGTGTCGATGCGCGGTCAAGATTTCGGCCTCAGATTGCAGAGTTTCCGCAGCCTGAGCAGTAGATAGTACATGCGGCGATTCGCTTGTATCGGCTACTGTGAGTTTCTTGGTCCTCTCATGAGGTGTGCCAGGCAAGTTTGTCTCCCATATTCCCACTGTATATATGCCCAGAAGTCATCGGAAATCAAAATCCCGCACCAGCCATCTATGAGCTTAAAGAATGCCGCCTTTGAACGTTTCTCATCAGTGCAAAAGAGTGCGTACACCAGCACCCATAGCCACTGCGAGTGCTTTTTCGCTCTTGCTAAACAGTCTCCTGCTTGTCTTTTTTTTAGGGACTTCGATATGTTCGTGAGTACAAAGGGTATGGGCTAGCATTTTTGGGGCGCGCCTAAGCTCCCCTCTCTTGTACGCCCGCATTTTCTAGTACTGGCTCACCCAAGTTCATGTGCATCTTGAACGCAGAGCTAGCGTGAGAGGTAGTATGCACGGACTTAGAGAAGCCAGTACTAGGAAGGCTTATGCCAGATGTCGCAGTACGCCGCGTGCGGTTTTTGGCGTAAAGACCTGCAATTGCGCCCAGATATCTCGTATCTGATCAGAAAGAGTACTCTTTTCTTCGGTTATACAGATGCCGCGATTTGTGGCGCGGATAAGCTCTTCGGAAAAGGGAAGACGACCGACGTATGTGTAGTGGCTTGTCTCAAGCTTTTCTTCAATCTGCGCTGTCCCTGCGGGATTGAGATCGTAGCGATTGATGAGGACACAGCAGGGAATGTGAAAATGATCGCAGACTCCGGCCACTCTTTCAAAGTCATGCCAGCCGGAAACTGTGGGTTCAATGACAGCCAAAACCAGGCTCGCGCCGGAGAGTGAACTCACAACGGGACAGCCAATGCCAGGGGAGCCATCGCAGAGAATAGTTGACAGACTTTTTTCTTGGGCGAGGCTTCGCGCCTTGCTTTTAAGAACACTGACCAGCTTCCCCGAATTTTCCTGCCCAGGGACGAGCTCCGCATGGACCATAGGGCCAAAGCGGGTCTCACTCTCAAAGATCTGCCCACACTGGCAGGGGGGGAAGTGAATGGCCTTGGCCGGGCAGAGTGTGTAACAGACACCACACCCTTCACAGGCCGTCTCGTCAACCTCATAGATACCATTTTTGAGCCGAATGGCATCAAAGCGGCAGAGACTTGCGCAGTTTTCGCAGTGCTGACAGGTATCCTGCACAATCTGCGCTTTGTTTCCGCCCATGAAGGGACTTGTTTTCTGTACAGTAGGCTGTAGGAGAATATAGAGATCCGGCACATCGACATCCAAATCGCAGATCAATGTGTCCTTGGCAATCGCCGCGAAAGCCGCAGTTATGCTTGTCTTCCCCGTGCCTCCCTTGCCGCTCACCACAACAATTTCCCGAATTTTAGCCATGCCGCACCTCCCTTGTGCCCTCGCAGACAGTGTGAAAATGGGCATGGATCGCTCTTGCAAGGTCATAAAATTGGTCATCCGCAAGAAGTTCGCCCTGGGCAAGCGTCGCTGCGGCCTTTCGGGAGAAGGGGATGCGGCCTGCGATTGGCAGACCCTTCTGCGCGCAAAAGGTACACACGGCTTCTTCTGTCGCGTCATTGCCTGGGAGTCCACTGCGGTTTATGACACAGACAAGGGGTTTATGCACGGCTAGGAAGGCCTGCACAGCCAATTTGAAGTCGGCAAAGCCAAATGGAGTTGGTTCAACAACAAGAACAAGACCATCGCAGTGATTTGCCACAGTCACGGCAGGACAACTCACTCCTGGCGGGCCATCCACAAGCTGGTCCAGTGTACAGGAATCGAGTTCGTGGAGGAGGCGGCGCAGCAAGGGAGGTGTCATAACCTCCCCGATTCGCGTCGTGCCGCTAAAAAACGGTGTGCCATCGGCTAATGCACCGATGTCAATCTGTCCTATGGTTCGCTCACCCATCTCTAGGGCGTGTTCGCTACAGACGGCAAAACAGCCGCCACAGCCATGGCACATATCTGAAAAGACAGCTATTTTCGTTCCAAAGAGAGCAATTGCGCCATAGCGGCAGATGGTGCGGCATTGGCCGCAGCCAGTGCAGTGAGCAAGCACAGCCTTCGGAACCTCCAGACTGACAGAAAAGGAAGTCTTTCTGTTTGGGTGGAGAAAAAGATGCAGATTGGGGGCTTCCACATCACAGTCTGCGAGCGCGCACGCTTCTGGCCAGACCCGGGATATTTGCGCGGTCAAGGTTGTTTTGCCGGCCCCTCCCTTGCCACTCGCAAAGGCGATACGCATGACTACAGCCCCGCTTGTTCGCGGTACTTTTGAAGCGCTTGACCAACGCTCATGCCGTCCATATTCTGGACAACGCGTATCCCTGCGCTGTTTAAGGCTTCAAGAGCCTTGGGGCCCACGTAGCCGCTTAGGACGACACTGACACCTTCGGCCGCGAGATGTTCTGTTGTCGCTATCCCCGCCCCTTGCGCGAGCATTTGGGCATCTCCATTGTCAAGATAGCGCACCTTGGGATCGCCTTCGGACGAATAGTCTGCAAGGACAAACCCTCCCGCACGGCCATAGCGCGGATCCACCGGATCCGTAAGACATGGTCCCTCACTGGACACAGCAATAAGCATATATTCCTCCTTGTATTTGGCCAAGAAAGCGACACGTCGCATCCGCGAAGCTCGAAAACACAAGAGCCGCAGGCCAGTATTCTACGTGGGATAGAGGGGGGAAGCAAGTCCCAGGCTTCAAAAGATCGGTACAGCTCGCGGGTTTTTTGATTGCTTAAACAATGCCTGGTCTTCTCGCATACTGTGACCTTGCCCCCATGGCATAAGGCCCCATTGAGCGAGCAGTACGACCCAAAGGCTTGTTCACGCTCTTCTGCCCTTGCGGATAGTCTGTTTTTTTTTGAACACATTGCTCCGGCTTGTTCAGGAGCTATGGAATGTGCAGGGTGAAGCTTGCCGCATACGTTTTTCTGTGTGGCGCGAGCCGGCACGGGAAGAATCATTGTGACGCCCAAGTATAGAGAGGTTTATTTAGGCTAAGAAGCCAAATTTCCCATGTGCTCCGAGCAAAGTCTCGACCAGACGCGCCTGTGCGCATACCCAGAGGCAAGGAAATACTGTTTATTGACGCGCGTAACACTGGTTTTGAAGTTTCATTTTTTTCTTCATAGCATACATTTCCTTGTCAGCTCGATTAAAAATACTTTTAACATTTTTGTCGAGTTTAGGATCATAGTGCGCAACACCAATGGCTGCTGAGACGCGTTCCCATGGATTCAACTGCTCATCTGAGGAGAGTTTGTCTATCGTGTCAGTAAATTCTTTAAGCAAAGTATTGATATTTCTTAGATCATTGTTTTCCAGGAGAATGACAAATTCATCACCACCAATGCGATAGACTGGAGAATGCGCAAAGATCGCACATACTAATGAAGATAATTTTTTTATAATAAAATTACCCCGCTCATGACCATATTGATCATTAATATATTTAAGAGAATTAAGGTCAATAACAGCCAATGCAAAATTCGCTTTCCCTTCAGCTATTTTTCTCTCAAGTTTTTTTACTGAAATGTCATAAGCATTTTTATTTTTAACCCCTGTTAGGCTATCTTTTACAGAAAGCTCCTCAAATACAAGCGCGCGTTCACGTTCTGAGTCTAAAGCATTTTTTGTTTTATATAGTTCTGATGAAAGTCTTTGTAGATAGCTTAGATAATTATGTATTTCATATATCAAAGAGGAAAAACTCTTTGCAAGATATGATAGCTCATCATTTCCAGAGATATTTTTTTCTATGTTTTGGGCTATATCAACATTTTTACTTGATGAATATAAATTTATTGCCTTGTTTAAATTCTCGATTTTAACTAATGATTTTTTGTAAATTATATACATTATTAGGATGTGAGAAAGTATTACCACTAAGCTCATGTATATGATTTGCTTCAATACATTCGAGAGTATATCTGAGCTGATTTTATCTGTTTCAAATTCTACACAAATGACTCCGCACTTCCTATCATTTATAATAAGGGGCGTGTAGTATGCGTATGTTTTTCCAAACTGATTATCATATCTATCATATCCCTGCGGAGAGACTCCTGTTTCCCAGGCTTCCCACATTTTTTTATGTTCATTTCTTGGTTCATAGACATCGGGACATATATTAATAAAATTTGGACCATGGTATTTACTTGGACCTCTATAAAAATTGAAAAAATAATACATATGCAGCTCTTCACCTGTTGGAACGAGGTAATATGCATATTTTATATTAAATTTATCCTTTGCTTTCTCAAAGATATTTAGCCATCTTTTAAACATAAATTCCGTATATAAAAATTTCATATCGTCTGGCATTTCATCAAAGCTAATGTCTATGCTAAAAACTTTACCAGGGTAAATATTAACAAATTTTCTATTAAATTTTATTAGATCCTGTCGGTGATCTCCGTTAAAATCAATTGGAATTTTAAGTTGTGGTATATGTTTTATGAGATAATCTTGCATATATAGAAAATTTTGTCCATCACTCTCAATAATGTCAGTAAGAAATAAAGAAATGTCTTTAAGTTTACTTTCTACTTGTTGAGCATAACTCCTTTTTTGTATAGTGAATGTGCTTATGCTGTTTATAACGATGATGATTATCATGAATGAATAGAAAATAAGTGAAAATTTAAAAAAGAGTTTGCTTTTTTTCATTTTGTAATTTATAGGAAAAAAGTTAATTGAGGCTAGGATGATTTTTAGTGAGCTATACTGATATAGAGTACAATTCGAGAAGTTGAGCGGAGCCGCTCACGGTTGGTAGACCGCGTACGCTGTCTCTTCTCTCGCGATCCTCTGACAGGCGACAGACGCCTATCCGCTTGGGTTAGGCGGGAGACTACGCTTTGCTCTTGCTCGGAATATCTAATCGGAATATCTAGGCGAGGGACGAGGGACAAAGCACCAGAACGTTTGACCCGTGCGCGCTTGTGGCTTGGCCAGAAGGCTACACATACCCGCTTCCTATGATATCCACAAAGAGGGGCGCCCGAATCGTCGTAGCAAAGCTCAATAGAAAACCACACCTCCCCAAGGAGGTGTGGTTTTCTTTTTTTGAGAGACAGTCTGTTCCTATGCCCTTAGGCCTCGCGCGATGACTGGATATCGAGATCCGCGAGTATCGGCTTTTCCTGAAGAATATCCAGGAACTTGTCGGGCTTTTCTTTTTGATCAGGCACAACGATTTTTCCGTGGACATAGTCGCGGTAGCCTGTGCCCGCAGGAATAAGTCGGCCCACGATGACATTTTCTTTGAGGCCGCGGAGCTTGTCGATTTTCCCCTTAAGGGAGGCTTCGGTTAAGACCTTGGTTGTTTCCTGGAAGGAGGCGGCCGAGATAAAGGATGTTGTTGAGAGGGAGGCCTGGGTTATGCCAAGCACGAGCGGTTCTGCTGTCGCAGGCTGTCGGCCTTCACTGATGGCTTTTTTGTTTTCAAGGGCGAAGTCGCTTTTGTCGACCTGTTCACCCTCAAGAAGCGTTGTTCCGCCTGGATCAAGGATTGTGACCTTTTTTAGCATCTGCCGGACAATGGTTTCTATGTGCTTATCGTCTATGGCCACGCCCTGGAAGCGGTAGACACTCTGTATTTCGTCGACAAGGTAGCGGGCAAGATAGGTCTCACCCTTTGTCCTAAGAATGTCGGGAAGTTCTGGATAGCCTTCGGTTAAGGGGTCGCCTGCGTCGATAAAGTCACCGTCAGCGGCCGTTATGCGTTTGCCCTTGGGGATCAAGTACTCGCGCTCCTCGCCGACTTCAGGGTGGACGATGATCTTGCGTTTCCCCTTGGCGTCTGGAGCATACATCACAGTGCCTGAAATATCCGAGACAACCGCGATGTCCTTGGGCTTGCGCGCTTCAAAAAGCTCGGCCACGCGCGGAAGACCACCGACAATGTCCTTTGTCTTTGATGTCTCACGAGGTCTTCGTGCTATCGGCTCGCCCACTTCAATGTGGTCGCCGTCCTTGACCATGAGAATGGCGCCGACAGGGAGAATATAGGTCGCTGGCGCATTTGTCGCACTGTGCGAGAAGGTCTTGACAATGCCGTTTTCGTCGCAGATGGAAATGGAGGGTTTGTAATTGGTTGAGCGGTACTCCATAATGGTGAGCGAGGTGGAACTTGTGATCTCGTCTGTCTGCTCCTGGACAGTCTTGCCCTCAATGATGTTTGAGAACTTGATGTAGCCTTCTTCTTCAGAGATAAACGGCTCGTTTGAGGAGTCCCATTCCGCAAGCACCGTGTCCTTGGCCACATCCTGCTGGTCTTGGACCATAATGCGCGATCCGTTGGGCAAAACGTATTTCTCAGACTCACGGCCCTGATTGTCCACAATTGTGACATGGCCGCTTTTGCCAAGAACAATGCGCGTGCCGTCTTTGCGCGTTACTGTGCGCACTCTGTGCAGAATGACGCGCCCGCTGCTCTGCGCCTTGTATTTACTGAGCTCAAGAGTGTTTGACGCTGTGCCGCCTATGTGGAAGGTGCGCATGGTGAGCTGTGTGCCTGGCTCGCCAATGGACTGGGCTGCGATAATACCAACTGTCTCGCCGATGTTCACAAGATTGCCCCGCGCAAGATCGCGCCCGTAGCACATGGCGCAGATACCGCGCTCTGACTGGCAGGTGAGCGGGGAGCGGACCTTGACCTTGTCAATCCCCGCGGCTTCGATGAGTTTCGCCTCTTTTTCTGTGATGAGCGTGTTTTCAGCAAGCAGGGTCTTTGAGCTGTCGTTGGGATCGGTTATCGCGTGGAGTAGAACGCGGCCTATTAAGCGCTCAGCAAGAGAAACCTTGATATCCGCGCCTTCCTTAATCGGACGCAGTTCAACGCCTTTTACTGTGTGGCAATCGTGTTCCGAGACAATGACATCCTGCACGACATCGACAAGACGGCGTGTCAAATAGCCCGAGTTTGCTGTCTTAAGCGCTGTGTCGGCAAGGCCTTTGCGTGCGCCGTGGGTCGATGTGAAGTACTGCAAAACCGAGAGCCCCTCGCGGAAGGAGGAGGTGATTGGGGTTTCGATGATTTCGCCGTTTGGCTTGGCCATAAGTCCGCGCATGCCGGCAAGCTGGCGCATCTGCTCCGCATTGCCTCGGGCGCCGGAATTGCTCATCATAAAGATGGGATTAAAGCTATCGTCCTCAGCCCTCTCAATGACATTGCCGTCTGCGTCGGTTTTGACGCGTCTATCTTTTGAGATTTCGCGCATCATCTCTTTGGAGATGTCCTGCGTGGTCTTTGTCCAGACATCGATAACCTTGTTGCGCTTCTCGCTCTTTGTGATGTTGCCGTCTTGGTATTGGCGCTCGATCTCGTCGACTTCTTTAAGCGAGGTCTCAAGGATATCCTTTTTCTTTTTCGGAATGGTCATATCCTTGAGCCCGATTGTGATCCCAGCCCGCGTCGCAAATTCGTAACCGAGATCTTTAATCTTGTCGCAGAGGACAACCGTAGCCTTGATGCCGCAGGTGCGGTAGGCTGTGTCGACCAGGCGACCGATGGTCTTCTTTGTCAAGACCTTGTTCACATGCTCAAAAGGCATTTCTGGAGGGAGGATGGCGCTTACAAGCACGCGGCCAGGCGTTGTCTCAACTAAGGGCTCACCTTCCTTCATGCGCACCTTAATTTTCGCGTGCAAGGTCACTTGCCCTGCGTCGTAGGCTGCCTCGACTTCCCACGGATCGCAGAAGCACATGCCTTCGCCTTTCTCAAAGCTCTTTGCGCAGGTCATATAGTAGAGGCCAAGGACAATGTCTTGCGAGGGCACAATAACCGGGCCGCCGTTTGCCGGCGAGAGGATATTGTTTGTGCTCATCATAAGCACGCGGCACTCAATCTGCGCTTCAACCGAGAGAGGGATGTGCACGGCCATCTGATCGCCGTCAAAGTCGGCGTTGTAGGCTGTGCAGACAAGAGGGTGCAGACGTATGGCTTTGCCTTCGACAAGGAGCGGCTCAAAAGCCTGGATGCCCAGCCTGTGGAGGGTCGGTGCGCGGTTTAGGAGAATTGGGTATTCGCGGACAACTTCCGAGAGGATATCCCAGACAACCAGCTCCTCCCGCTCAACCATTTTCTTTGCGCTCTTAATGGTCGAGGCATAGCCGCGTTTTTCAAGCTCCGAATAGATGAAGGGCTTAAAGAGTTCAAGGGCCATTTTTTTAGGCAGCCCGCACTGGTGGAGCTTTAAGTAGGGACCAACGGTTATGACCGAGCGGCCTGAGTAGTCGACGCGTTTGCCGAGGAGATTTTGACGGAAGCGGCCCTGTTTGCCCTTGATCATATCGGAGAGGGATTTTAAGGGGCGGCCGTTTGTGCCTGAGATCGCCCGGCCACGGCGGCCGTTGTCAAAGAGGGCGTCAACAGCCTCCTGGAGCATGCGTTTTTCGTTGCGGATGATGATTTCAGGGGCGCCGAGATCGATTAGGCGTTTTAAGCGGTTATTGCGGTTGATCACGCGCCGGTAGAGATCGTTTAAGTCAGAGGTCGCAAAGCGGCCACCGTCTAAGGGGACGAGCGGGCGCAATTCTGGGGGAATGACGGGTATGACCTCAAGAATCATCCACTCCGGGGCATTGTGCGACTCAAGGAAGGATTCGACGATCTTTAAGCGTTTGGTGATCTTCTTTTTCTTTGTGGAACTCTTGGTCGCCTCCCCCTCAAGACGCAGCTCCTCTTTCAGTTTTTCAAGATCAAGCTCTTCAAGAAGCTTGCGCACAGCTTCTGCGCCCATGCCGACCTCAAGGGCGTCCTCGCCGCCAAAGCGGTCGACATATTGCGCGTAGAGATCTTCGGAGATGACCTGTTGTCTTTGGAGATTGGTTTTTCCAGGGTCTAAGACCACATAGGAATCGAAATACAGGACTTTCTCAAGATCGGCCATGGTGATGTCTAAGAGTGTGCCAATCTTAGACGGCAGAGTTTTGAGAAACCAGATATGGGCGACAGGCGCTGCAAGCTCGATATGCCCCATGCGCTCGCGTCGCACTTTCGAGGCTATGACCTCAACGCCGCATTTCTCGCAGACAATGCCCCTGTGCTTCATGCGTTTGTATTTGCCGCAGTTGCACTCGAAATCCTTGACTGGGCCAAAAATTTTGGCGCAGAACAGGCCGTCGCGCTCCGGTTTGAATGTGCGGTAATTGATGGTCTCAGGCTTTTTTACCTCGCCGTAGGACCATTCGCGAATGGCTTCAGGGGATGCGAGCGAAATCTGTATTGCTGTCAGGTTTTTTATATTGGTGATGCTGTTTGTTGATCCGCGTGCTGTGAAAAGTTCATCAAGGCTCATAATTCCTTCCTGTCTATCGGACTCACATCCGCTCCTGAATTGGGCGATCACCGAGAACACTGCGTTTTGTGTTCTTATCCTGTTCCTCGTGGAGGGTGACGTTCAAGGCAAGGCTTTTTAATTCCTGCACAAGCACGTTGAAGGATTCAGGCAGACCAGCCTCGAGGAAATTGTCTCCCTTGACGATTTTCTCGTACATCTTGACCCGGCCTGTGACGTCATCCGACTTGACGGTCAAAAATTCCTGAAGCAGGTAGGCCGCGCCATAGGCCTCAAGCGCCCAGACTTCCATCTCACCTAACCTCTGTCCCCCAAACTGCGCCTTGCCGCCTAATGGCTGCTGGGTCACAAGAGAGTAGGGGCCGGTTGAGCGCGCGTGGATCTTTTCGTCAACGAGGTGGTGGAGTTTGAGCATGTACATGACACCCGTTGTCACGCGGTTTTCAAAAGGCTTGCCTGTTCTTCCGTCATAGAGCTGGGTTTTGCCGTCATTGTCGAGCTTGGCTTTCTCCATCCAGCCCCAAATTTGATCTTCAGTTGCGCTGTCAAAAACCGGTGTGCGCGTGACAATGCCTTTTTTGAGCGCTTTGACATTCTCGCGGAACTCGTCGTCATCCATTGTGTCGATGAGTTCGCTAATTTCAGGCGAGTCAAAGACCTCCTTCACTTCCTTGCGCACAAGGTTAAGCGCTGCCCCTGAGTCGACGAGAGTTGCGAGCATGCGACCAAGCTCTTTTGCGCCCCAGCCAAGATGTGTCTCCATAATCTGGCCGATATTCATCCGCGAGGGCACGCCTAAGGGGTTTAAGACAATGTCAACTGGGCGGCCGTCTTTAAAGAAGGGCATATCCTCCTCAGGCAGTATGCAGGAGACAACACCTTTGTTGCCGTGACGTCCGGCCATCTTGTCGCCGACAGAGAGTTTGCGCTTGATTGCGACATGCACCTTGACCATTTTGATGACACCTGGGGGGAGATCGTCTCCTTCCGAGATCTTGCCGCGCTTTGATTCGTAGATATTTTGAATAAAGGCTATCTGGCGCTCATAGTCGTCAATGATCTTGGCAACCGTGTCATTGGTCTCGCGGCTTTTAAAGAGGCCCGCGAATTTTTTGATCGGAATTATGCGGATATGGGCATCGGTTAAGACACCTCCCGCCTCAACTAAGACCTCGCCTTTACGCCGTGAGACTGTGACGCTCACCTGTTTTCCCTTGACAATTGGGGCTAAAACCTCCTTTGTCCTTGCGGCCAGGGCCTTAAGATGCCCCTCCTCTTTCAGATCGAGGAGATGGCGTTCATTGTCCTCAATGTCGCGGGTGCGCTGATCTTTTTCTTTTTCGCCAGAGGATCGGCGATTAAAGACTTTAACGTCGATCACTGTGCCCTCAACTCCTGGCGGCACTTTAAGCGAGCTATTTTTCACATCGCGCGCTTTTTCACCAAAGATTGCGCGCAAGAGTTTCTCTTCTGGGGTGAGTTGGGTTTCGCCCTTCGGGGTGATCTTCCCAACCAGAATGTCCTCTGGCTTAACGGCGGCTCCTATGCGGATAATCCCGCTCTCATCGAGATTGCGCAGCATGTCGTCGCCGACATTTGGGATATCGCAGGTGATTTCTTCAGGACCAAGTTTTGTGTCGCGCGCTGAGACCTCAAATTCCTCAATATGGATTGAGGTGAAGGTATCCTCGCGCACTGTCTTTTCAGAGATGAGAATTGAGTCCTCGTAATTGTAGCCGCACCAGGGCATGAAAGCGACAACGAGATTTTTGCCAAGGGCCAGCACACCCTCGTCAATGCCTGGGCCGTCTGCGAGGATCTGGCCCTTTGTCACTCTCTCGCCAGGATTGCAGGTCGGTTTCTGGCCAAAGCAGGTGTTTTGATTTGATTTATGGAATTTGAGCAGATCGTAGGTTTTAACGCCACCTTGCTCAGGATAGCAGCCGTCTTCATAGGCGACGACAATCCTGTTTGCGTCGACATACTGAATGTAGCCTTCGCCTTGGGCAACGATACAGGCGCCTGAGTCGCGGGCGACATCGACTTCCATGCCGGTTCCGACAATTGGCTTTTCGCTGCGCAAAAGCGGCACTGCCTGGCGCTGCATGTTTGAGCCCATAAGGGCGCGGTTTGCGTCGTCGTGTTCAAGAAAAGGTATGAGGGCCGCTGAAATCGAGACCATCTGGCTTGGGGAGATGTCCATAAGCGTCACATCGTTGCGCCTCTTCATCTCAACTTCGCCTTTGACGCGCGCTGTGACAAATTCCTCGGCCAGATCGCCGTTTTCGTCTAATTTGACATCCGCCTGTGCGACAACTTGCCGCTCATCCTCACTTGAGGCATCGAGATTGACGATTTCATCGGTCACGTGGCAATCGCGCACAACGCGGTAGGGCGTCTCAATAAAGCCAAAGTCATTCACCCGGGCAAAGGTTGTGAGCGAGACGATAAGGCCGATATTTGGGCCTTCAGGGGTCTCAATCGGGCAGATGCGGCCGTAGTGGGAGGTGTGGACATCGCGCACTTCAAAGCCTGCGCGCTCGCGCGTAAGTCCCCCAGGACCAAGCGCTGAGAGACGGCGCTTGTGTGTGACTTCGGAGAGGGCGTTTGTCTGATCCATGAACTGCGAAAGCTGCGATGTGCCAAAAAACTCTTTGAGAACTGCGCCGACAGGTTTGGGATTTATGAGATCGTGGGGCATAAGAGCTATGCTTTCCTGGACATTCATCCGCTCTTTAATTGCCCGCTCCATGCGCACAAGACCTATGCGGTACTGGTTTTCGACAAGCTCGCCGACAAGGCGGACGCGCCTATTGCCCAGATGATCGATATCATCGGCTGGCCCGTGGCTGTCTTTCAGTTCAACAAGACTCTTAATGGCAATTAAGATATCCTCATTGCGCAGGGTGCGTATATTCTTTAAAGCCTCCTTGTCCTCATCGCTTAAGCCAACATCGAGCTTAAGACGCTGGGTTAGCTTGTAGCGGCCGACAGGGGAGAGGTCGTAGTACATCTCGTTTCTGAAGAGATTGTCAAAAAAGCTCGCCGCAATTTCTGGGGTTGGGGGCGATGAGGGGCGAAGTCTGCGGTAGATCTCTTCCTGGGCCTTTTGGGTATCCTCAATGTGGTCAAGAACAAGGGTATCGCGAATGGAAGAGGATGTGTCTGTGCCCTCTGTGTGCAGAACGCTGATTTCTTGTATGTTGAGTGAGCGGATCTGGGTGAGTATCTCGCGCGTGATCTCATCTGCGGGTTTTGCGATAACATCGCCGCTAACCGGATCGACAATGTCTTCAGCGCAAAACATGCCAATTATCGAGTCCGGATTGACCTCGATAGATTCAACGCCGCTTTCAACTATCCGGTTCCACTTGCCGCGCGTAATTTCCTTGCCTGCCTTGACTAGGACCTTTCCTTCAGGCGTTGCGATATCCGAATAGGCCGGCTCCTTGCGGAAGAGATCTTTTTCGACCTTCCAGAAAAGACGGCCGTCCTCTGGGAGCGTATAGGTTTCTGTTTTGTAGAAATAGTCCAGGATCTCCCTGTCGCTCATGCCCATGGCCTTGAAGAGAATTGTTGCGGCCATTTTACGCCGGCGGTCGATGCGCACGTAGAGGATATCCTTGTGGTCAAAGTCGAAGTCAAGCCAGGATCCGCGCATGGGGATGATCCGACAGGAATAGAGCAGTTTGTGGCTTGAGTGGGTTTTGCCCTCGTCGTGTTCAAAGATGATACCAGGTGAGCGCTGGAGCTGGTTAACGATTACGCGCTCAGTGCCGTTGATGATAAAGGTGCCTTTTTCGGTCATAAGCGGGATTGTGCCGAAAAAGATCTCCTGCTCCTTGAT
This sequence comes from Desulfovibrionaceae bacterium, assembly GCA_017454105.1. GTDB lineage: Bacteria > Desulfobacterota > Desulfovibrionia > Desulfovibrionales > Desulfovibrionaceae > Desulfovibrio. The sequence goes on from JAFTDR010000263.1 coordinate 13,779, forward strand.
GTCGCGCGTTGTTTTTGTGCCCGTCGACTCGTCGACATCGTAGAGGACCAGGCGCACAAAGATGCGCAAGGGCGCTTCATAGGTGAGCCCCTTTGTGATACACTCTGGGATATCGTACTTGGGCTCCTGAATCTCGTAGCGCACGAATTCGAGACTGCTTGTGCCGTTAAAGTCCTCGATTGGAAAGACTGTGTGAAAAACACCTTCAAGTCCTGTTGTGCGGTCGCGCTCCTCAGGCGGGACGCCTTCCTGTAGAAATTTCCTGTAAGAATCTATTTGAAGTGTCAAAAGATGCGGGATAGGAACAGATACTTTGATTTTGCCGAACTGCTTGGTAAGCTGCCGCATGAGTACCTCAAAAAATAAAAAAAGTTCTGCTGACAGTTGCAGGAAGTTGTC
>JAFTDR010000264.1 GCA_017454105.1 Desulfovibrionaceae bacterium
TGGCAATGTTGCATGCGATATGCAGTGACGCAAAGCAAACTCTATTGGCGAGTCCTGCGGAAACACCGTACGCTCCTGCTTTCGCCTTATGTCCCGATCATACTGACCAATGAATGATAGCAATCAAACAATTGTCCCCTAAGCGACTTCGAAGCATCCTCTGGTCTCAGAACCCTAGTTCAGGGACCTCACGCAATTTAGTACGCCCTGTGAAGACTACTGTGTTTCCAAGCTCATGGCACGCGTGTGGATATATGTTTCTCTGGGCCCAATACGACACAACGCAAGCCCAAAGGCTATGCTCGCTCTCTTCTCAGTAACGCTTGACTACCACCTAACTCCTCATGAGTCCGGCGCGGCCTTGACACACCCCGCATCATGAAAGATTATTCCTCTGCTCCGGCGATACGTGAGCGTCATACTTTTTGGCGGTGGCTCTACTGCTATCCCCGATACCTAACTTGCTCTTTCACGGAACGATCGTACCCCGGATTGCCGCTGAAAAAAGCGCGCGTAGGAAAATGAGCTGCGTACCTTACGGTTACGTATGCATTTTTCGTCCGTGATAGTTGCCGGATCAAAACAGGGAGAAAAATGGAAAACGTGCTCTTCAATTGTGTGATTGGGATTGATGTACACATGGGCTCGCTTGTTTGCCATGCTATCTGGGGCGAAGGGACCAACTTATGTGTTGAGAGGAAAACATTTGGAACCTTCAAGAACCAGAAGATTGAAATGGCTGCCTGGTGTAAATCGCACAATCCCGATCTCGTGATCATGGAGAGTACTGGAATCTATTGGAAATCCCCCTACGCCTTCCTCGAAAAGGTTGGTATTTTTGCCAAAGTTGCAATGCGCGGCAAATAAAACAAATGGAAGGCAAAAAAACTGATATGGGCGACGCCGAATGGCTTGCTTAATAGGGCCGCCTCGGCTGCTTCAACAGATCCTATATTCCGCCAGCCATCTATCGGTTGCTGCGGAATGTAGCAAGATACCTTCTTCGGCTCACAGATGAGATGTCAGCCGAGAAAAATCGGCTTCACAAGCTTCTTGCCGATGCAGGGTATCGCCTGTCTCTGGTTTTTTCAGATCTCCATGGCACGAATGCGTCCAAATGTATCGATGGAATTCTCGAAGGGAAGTCTCCTGACGTCATTATGTCCGAGATACATGTAAAAAAACTGAAGGCTTCGCCTGAGACTATCAAAGCAGCCTTAGAGGGAGAGCTCCCTGAAGAGACGAGGTTCGTCCTGCTTCAAATCCGCGCTCATATAGATTTCCTGCAAGGGCAAATCAATCAGATGCTTGAGTACGTCACAGCGAAGGTCCGCGAACTTCACCCCCAGGCGCTGTTGCTTCTTCAGACAATACCAGGGATCAGTGAAACGTCCGCTGTAAAGATTCTGATTGAACTTGGCGGAGAGGACATGTCTCCGTTCAAGACAGCAGATCGTCTTGCTTCTTGGCTTGGCGTTTGCCCAGGAAATAATGAATCTGCAGGAAAGCGTAAGAGTGGTCGCACGCGCAAAGGAAATTACTACCTGAGACGTATTCTCTGCGAATGCTCAAACGCGACTGTTCGTACGAAGGGCACGACACTCCAGTCAAAATATCGAAGCTTGTCCGTCAGGCGAGGGCACAAGCGATCTATCATTGCAATTGTTCATAAGCTAATACAAATAATCTTTCTCGTGCTTAAGAATAAGGTTGGATACCGGGATCCTGAAATTGATTACGAGAAAGAAAGTGCTAAGAAAAATGCACGACGTTGGGCTTCCATCCTTTGCACTCTTCCAGGATGGAATGTGATTGCGCAAAACCTGAGAAGCGGCGAAACCTTCAAGAGCGCTGATCATAGATCCAGCACTACAGCATAAAGCCACGGCACTTGGCAATCACTCGCACGGAACAAAAGTTCCTTTCTCTTCGTGATCGCACGATAAGAGAAAACCAAGCGAGAATTAGGACCCCCCGTAAATCCTGGAAACTCCATGTTTTTCCGAGGTTACGAAGGAGGTGGCTCGACTGCGGCCGAATTTTGATTATCTTTCGTAGGAA
>JAFTDR010000265.1 GCA_017454105.1 Desulfovibrionaceae bacterium
CTTGACAGAAACTTCCAAGGACTGCGCAATCAAGTCGATGCGGTCTTAGCCAGCATACAAAGATCGTGCCAAAGCACACAAGACGCTATCGATTACGCTTGTACGATAGCAGATATCCTGAAAAAATGGCAACCAGAGCAGACTGCATCGTCAAAGCAATCTACGCAAGCAGAAGGTGAAACTGAAGACACAAACCTGGAGAGTCAAGCGCAAGTGGAGGACAAAGTGGTAATGGAGAAGTATCGCCAAACGCCAAGTCAACCAACGAAGCAGGCTCTGACGAGATTGGCGAAAGCAATTCCCAATCTCAAGGCGAAGGTGAAAACAAGAAATCGATCTCTCGCCAACAGCAAGACTGCATACGAGATCTCTTCGCATGTGACGCATCTGAATTGCCCAAGTCTCTTGGTGAACTGTTGGCAGACCGATTGGAAGGAGGACGTGCATCAAGAAGGGAGTCAGCAATAACGGTAGCCAAGGTGGGCAAAGTATCGGCATGCACTATCCGTTCTGAAGAAAAGGAAGAATCGCTGCGTGCCAGTATTGCCCTACGTTCAAGGCTTCAGGGATTGCTTCAAGCCAAGACGCGTCAATCTGTCGGTATCGGACGTCGAGGACAACTCTCAAGCAAGAATCTGTACCGCCTGAGTGTAGGAAATCCGCGTATCTTCAAGAGTTGTGAAGAAACAAAGGGGTTATCAACAGCCGTCCATCTCCTTCTGGATGTGAGTTCCAGTATGGCAGGATCAAGCATCCAGCTTGCACGGAAATCCTGTTACGCAGTCCTCAAGGCTCTCTCAGGCATCAAGGGGATAAACGGAGCAGTAACCGCCTTCCCAGCCTATGACACAGAAGATTCCGTAGCACCATTGGCTCGACACGGACAGGCAATCCCTTCATATCTCTCTGTCAAAGCATCTGGTAGCACGCCACTCTCTCAGGCCCTCTGGTGGGTCATGCAAGAGATGTTGTCACTGAAAGAAGATCGCAAGATTGTTGTGGTACTCTCAGACGGAATGCCTGATTCCGTTGAATCCGCACAGTACGCGATTACACAAGCCAAACGAATCGGCTTTGAGATCTACGGTATCGGCATCGCAAGCTCTGCCATCTCGCAGATTCTCACCAAGACCAGCAAGACAATCTGGAACCTAAACGAGCTTACCCAAGCACTGTTCTCGCTTTTGCAGAAGGCACTCGTACAGCCAATCCGCTAACCCTAAGCCATCTCTACAAGGATATACGCCATGACAGCAACCATGATTCCCCTCGATTTCCTGCGTGAAACCAACAGTCTCCTCACATTCGGCCTCACATCACGCTCAGATCTAGCCTCACGCTTCCTTCGCCATTGCAGGTTGGTAAAACATCAACCAAGAAAACGGTAAGAGTCCAAGCCATCTTGGGCTTCACATGAACCCTTAATCCGTGACTCAAAGGAGTACACTATGCAATTCTTATCTTGGATCCCTGTGGCAATTTCCATCTTGAAGGCCATCGACGAGATGTGTGACGACGACTAGGTGAATCGACGTGTGGGGGAAGCATCCCATCCCCACACGTCACCACACATGTAAGCAAACTCGTAGCTCAGCCGGATTGAGTTCGGCATCTACCAGCGAACAGTTACGTCATACAGAGTCGCATTGATTTGCACTGATTTTCTCGATGTGTGTGGGGAATGGTGTGGGGAAAAAAAAGGGTTTTCGAGACAAATCTCGAAAACCCGCATGAAATATGGTGCGCCCGGAGGGATTCGAACCCCCGACCCATTGCTTAGAAGGCAATTGCTCTATCCGACTGAGCTACGAGCGCATAGCTCTATCTCTACTGAGCTGTATTGTATAGCTCAGAATGACTGCTCTCGTGTCGTTTTTAGGGACAAGGACACAGCTGTACACGTTTACAGCGATTTTTCAAGCAAGACCTGTACTCCTATTGTCCATAGACTCGTGCAAAGTGCAATACAGCACAGGATTCCTACGTTAACGCTGTTTTTGCTTATACATTGTCCCGCACGTCTTTGTCAATCATGGGTTCTTCCACGCAATCGCACTTTGTCCGCTGTTTGGCAACAACGCTCTCTCACGCTCTCACAATACCCACTCACCCCGTACTCATCTGCTTTTCTTGCAGTTTTGAGCGTAAAAAACCAAGCAACGCTGTACGGCTTCACAGCCTGAATGGTCTTAAGGAATTCACTCGGCTGCCGGCAAGAGCAAATGCCCCCAAATAAGGGGAATCACCCAAAGCCTGAGACTCTCGCACTGGGAAAGAATGCCGCGTTTACGGAAATACATTGTCTCCCACAATCCTCAAACAAGAGAAGCAATGCGCTAAGTACCTGGCGCAGGCGACCATAGGGCTCCCTGCGTCCATTCATGACCAGCGCAACCGGCCGCAAGAAGAATCATCGGGGCAGAGCATGCAAGACGCACGCGTAAAAAAAGAGCCAACGTCACTCTATGAAACGTCTTTTTTTCGAAATGACGATACAACGCGCTCTGGCTTTGTTCTCAAACCACGCGGTCACAAAGAAACGACAGGACATATTTTGACCCACAGCGTCTGCCCGCTCGAAAGATAGGAGTGGACTCGTCACCCACGCACAAAAAAAGGCAATCAAACACGACGCATCGTTACTCCAAGAGCGAGGCCGCACATACGTGCTGCTTTATTCTATAGCCAAAATGGCCTTCACCTGTGTATCACCAAATTGCTTGCAATAGATGTCCCATACAGGATGGCTCTTTTCCCTGAATGCTTTTTTATCAACATTGTCGTTGACCACACACGTGCCGCTGGCCTTGACTTTTGCCAAGTACCCGGCACATATTCCTCTGCCAATCACGGGCATCTTCTGCCGCTTGCCTAATGAGAGCCTGTTGCTCTTGCGTCAACTTCTTCCAGGCAATGGAGCTTATCAGAAGAAGTTCTGGATCATAGGTGTGGCCAGTGAGAGAAAGAAATTTCTGCACTTCAAAAAAACGTTTCGTGACAATATGGGCGAGAGAGCATTCCTGACCGTCCACACCCCGTTTAAGGAGCGTTACAAACATTTCCCCTGTAGACATGGGCATAGGGGCTGGATTGCCACCAAGGGCCTGCATCGTCGCAATACAGAGCGGCACTTCCATCACCCGGATCTTCAAGCCGCGTATATCAGCTGGAGTCACAATGGGACGCACGTTATTTGTCAGGTGATTGATACCGTTTTCCCAAATTGCCAATGTGACAAAACCCCGTTCTTCCCCCTTTTTACACAGCTCCATGCCAATGCTGTCTAATGCCTTGTAGGCATGCTGCACGTCACGGAAAAGATACGGCAAATTAAAGATGGCAAGTTCAGGCAAAAAATTGGCGACTTCGTCAGAGCCCGCAAGCGCCATATCAATCGAGTCCAGGGTGAGTCCCTCCACGAGATCGTGCTGATCGCCGAGCAGACCCGACGGAAAGACCTGCACATCAATACTGCCATTGCTCCGCTCTTTGACCAACTTGGCAAAGTACTCAGCGCCAAGTCCATAGGGATGCTGCGGCTCGCCAATATGGCCCAGTTTTAAAGTGACCGGCGCAGCAAGGGCTGCAGCCGAGCTGAAAAGAAGCATGCAAACAAGGGCTACAATACGCATCATACGAGGACTACTAGCACATCGTGGCTAAATTAAAGCAGGCGCAGAAGATACACTGCCCAAGGAAAGTTTCTGGCCAAAGTGTCCTTCCTATTCTCCCACCGATTTTGGCTGTGAGAATAACAATTTTCTAGCAAATTGCTGAGTATCTGTCGAGCGCTCTTACGTCCTAAGAGAAGACGTTTTCCAGAAATAAACTGACATTTTTGCGAACGAAAGTCAGGTATTTCTGGCCGCAGTATACCAAACGACGCGCCCCCCATTTCGTAATCAGCGTATACGGCAGGATTGCTCGCTGTGCAAACAAGCAGTAGGCGGTCAGATGCGAGCCTAAACGGTCTGTCCAATGTAAATACAAGAAGAGGTTTGCGAAACCATGCGGCGAGGAGAGGTAAAAAAAAAGCACCTGCGGCAGAATCTCCACAAATGCTTACGTATACTCTACTTGGCGTTGCTAACCACTGGTTTTATGACGCGGCCACTGCGAATGCAACGGGTGCAGGCGGTCACAGTGCGTATGGTGCCGTCAGGAAACTGATGGCGCACACGCTGCAGATTGGGATTAAAGCGGCGTTTTGTCTTGATGTTGGAGTGACTGACAAGATTGCCCACCTGCGGTTTTTTCCCGCAAAAAACACAGACTTTGCTCATGGTACCCTCCGAACGAAACAAATAGTGGAGAGTAGAGTACCTGCTCCACACAAACTTTGCAAGCAAAAAATGAAAGGGGAAAACCCCGGTTTTCCCCTTTCAAACCTCTTACAAAAAGAGATTAATACATGCCGCCCATGCCACCCATGCCGTCCATGCCACCACCGGGCATAGCAGGCGCGTCTTTCTTGGGTTCGGGCTTCTCAGCGACAGCGCATTCGGTTGTCAAAAGAAGTGAGGCAACAGAAGCTGCGTTCTGCAAGGCAGCGCGGGTCACCTTCTTCGGATCGATAACGCCAGCTTCGAGCAGATCTTCGTATTCGCCGGTCGCAGCGTTGAAACCAAAGCCGTCCTTACCAGCGCGGACTTTCTCAACAACCACGGAGCCTTCAAAGCCAGCATTGTGGGCAATCTGGCGCAGCGGCTCTTCGATAGCGCGGCGGACAATTTCAATGCCGGAGAGTTCGTCATCATCAGCATGACGGATGTCGGAGAGGACCTTGGATACGCGGATGAGTGCGGTTCCGCCGCCAGGAACAATGCCTTCCTCAACAGCAGCACGTGTCGCATTGAGTGCGTCTTCCACGCGGTCTTTCTTTTCCTTCATCTCAACTTCTGTTGCGGCGCCAACACGCACAACGGCCACACCGCCAACGAGCTTGGCCAGACGCTCCTGCAGTTTCTCGCGGTCATAGTCAGAGGTGCTGTCCTCGACCTGGGCGCGGATCTGCTTCAACCGGGACTTATTGGCATCGCCATCGCCGTTTCCGTCAATTATGGTGCTATTGTCTTTGTCAATACGCACACGATTGGCTGTGCCAAGGTCGGTAAGGGTGAGGTTCTCAAGTTTTGTGCCAGTGTCTTCGGAAGCAACACGGCCGCCGGTCAAAATGGCGATATCCTCGAGCATTGCCTTACGGCGATCGCCAAAGCCAGGAGCCTTGACGGCAACAACCTGCAGAGCGCCA
>JAFTDR010000266.1 GCA_017454105.1 Desulfovibrionaceae bacterium
ATCGGCCGGAAATAGCGGGTTTTAAAATCTGTAGTGTCCAAAAAACCGCATCATTTCTTGCTTTCCTTATTTTTTTACAATGCTACCCTCCCAAGAAAAAATATTGTCAAGTACTTGAAAAGAATTTTTTTATTAAAAATAGTGTCGATTGATCAAAAAAAGACTGTCAAGCACCTTGACAAATTTTTTTTCAGCCTGACATCAGGTACTTTTTAAGGCAGTGACTCGTTTCCCCTTTGTGGTTGCATCTCTAACTATCATCGGCCTATTGTCATTTGCCTTACGTTTTCTTCGATCTGTGCTTCTGTGAGATTAAGGGCTTCAAACAAGCTTTTTTGTTTCTTGTTCATGGCGTAGACAGGCGTGAAACTTCCATCCTTCTTCATAAAAATTGTATATTTTGCGAGTTCACCTAGCAAAGTAGTTACGGTGTCAGAACTCTTTGTTCGCATCTGTTGACGTTCGAACCAGCGAAAAGACTGCAATAGCACGAGTGCGACAAAAGCTGTGAACATCTTGCCAGAATAGGTTTCATCCGTGTGGGTATAGGTTCGTGAAAGGCCAAAATGACTTTTAAGATCTTTGAACGCTTTTTCTGCACAGTCTCGTTTGCGTGCGATAGAAATCATTTCCCCTGCAGTCATAAGCCTGTTGGAGAGAATCACAAAAAAGCCCGCTTCCTCGACAGCTTGTTGCAACATCTGACTATCGACTTCCAGAGTGAAGTTCTGGCCTGTCTGCTCGTCTCGCGAATTTTTGGTTACAATGATGCCTCGCTTGGCGTAGAACTCTTTCATTTTTTCCGAGTAGCGCACCCGTTTGGATGCTTCTGACATGAAGTAGTTCAGCCTAGTGCGAATCGCTACGTACTCGTTGTGAGCAGTGCGTTCATCGAAGAAAACGTACGTATAGTATTCGTCGCCGGAGGACAGTTTTGTCGTTGTTTGAACTCCATAGACGTCCTCAAAAGGAATATACCTTTCTTCCTTCAATCGTATTGCGTCCTTCCATTCGGCGATAAGGCCAGATACTATTGATACAGTTTCTGGCACCATGAGTCCAAAACTCAGGCTCAGTTGAGAAAGTGTGCGGGCATTTTCCTCGCTATAGTACCCGCGATCCATCATCAGGAATAACTTTTCAAAACCGAGCTGCCGAGCCTTTTTCACAGTATAGGGTGTCTGGGATTTATCCAAAACATTTCCGTCAAAGTGTTCGTACCAGAGCGAGATACCAGTTATCTCGTCCACATACATCGCGGTGTTAACGATAGGCAGCTTTTCACCGCTCTTGGACTTTCCCCGCTGTGCCTTTTTCTGTCCTGCACTTTCTGTCACCTGATTGGTAGAATCGAAGGCAACTGCACGTTCATGGCTGTCGGGGAAAATACTGTGGAACTCTTTGCGAAAGAGTTCAAAAAAAACCTCGTAAACCCCCGTAGCGTGCGCATGTTCGCTGTAGATCCGGCTGATAGTGCTATCTGTAGGAGGATTTGCAAGCCCACACCAATTGCGAAAAGCCCATGTGGGAAAATGCTGTGCAGTCGAGCATTTTGCAAGAACAGCATGTGCTGAAAGTGCAAAAACCTCCTTCCACAGTCGTGGCATAGCGAATTGGAGAGCTTTAAGTAGCCCAGTTAGCTCAGCGACTCTGACAAGAGCTGCGAATGAACCGTAGGAAAGGGAGATGTCAAGTTTGCCTGCCTCTTTACGCCTCTCGCTGCTATAGCGTTCAAAGAGTTCGCCAGCCTCATCATTGGGAGCTGATTTGCCAAAAAATTGCGTAAACGCCTTGCCTGGAAACATCATCCCAGGGTGATCAGGATCAATTTTGCCGATACCAACGCGGTTATCTACAGTGCGTTTTTTTTCCTTGTCCCAGTGGGATTCAGTGACATAGTAGATGTAACCATTTTTCTGTATTAGCAGTTTCCCATGGTCACCAACAGAAGGAATTGGCACAGGTTGTGACTTTCCAGCGTACATATTCGACCTCCGATGTTAATTATCATCAGAGATTCTCTAGAAGTCAACTGTGCCAAGTCGCATGATTGCTGGCTCAAAAGAGGAGGCAGAGGTCATTGAGAGAAGGCAAAAAAAATAAGGAAATCCAGCAGTGGTGCATGTTTTAGGTCGCTATAGTTTTCAAAACCCGCTATTTCCGGCCGATGATAATTTTTGCAGAGTTTAGGATGCATGGAAATATACTCCAGCCAGAAACAAAATGACATTTTTGCGAACTGGAGTCAGCACTCACTTCGGTATTGTTAGCTCTATGTGGCAACTTTTTTTTCTGACCGCAGTATATGCTTTTGCCCGTGAGGCAAGCAAGATGACAACGAAAATGCGTGAAATATGGCGAACTGTAGGGCCTACACTAGCCAAAATGTGTATTTGAAGAGCCGCGAGCGCGTAGCTCAGGCCTAAATAGGGCACGTCCAGCGAAGCGTAGCAAGTGTGGGGGGCGACCCGCACATCTACTCGAGACATCCTCCGTCCTCATGGTGCCATGGAACTTTAAAGCTGTACTACCGTACATCTGTGAGAGGATACAAAGAAAGCCGCGTGTACGGATTACAATAATATCGTTCAACAGTGGACGCTGAACTTCTTGTGACACGGACCCTCATCTGCCTCTGTAGTCAATGACTGCAAAAAGGAAGCAAGAATGCCATGAGCAACTGAAAAGTCTGGTTCTTTGGGGCTTACCGAGCTTGACCGATATAATATTAATCCGTACACGCGGAAAAAAAAGAGATGCTTCCGTCGTTTGTGCCGGAAACATCTCCTTTTTACTTGTTATCGCGCAGGTTTCTTGCTGACGAGGAATGGTCTGCCAAGATGCATGCTTTCCAAGATTTTGAGCAACTCTTTTGATTTTGAGGAGTCACCGCGGAGTTTGACCTGAATGTGCAGCAGGTTTTTTCCACGTTTCATATATGTCCTAAGCCCCCGTCCTTCCAGCCTTTGCCGCATGGCATCCGCATTGTCCTCGCCTTTTACGGCCGCAACCTGGTACACATAGTCATAGATACCTGTGTCGGGATTTGTGAGAAGCGGCACTTCGGAGTCAGGCTTTTGTTTTTCCTGGCTTTGGGGGGGCGGTGTTGCGGCTGTTTGTTTGGGAACTTGCGGTGCAATCGGTTCCAGGGATTTAGCCGGAAGATTGTTGTTTCGAAGGACACGCGAGAATTCGAGTTCTTCGGTTGGCAGGATTCCAGGCTTTTCTTTGTTTTCTTCGTCTTTACGCTGCTGCTCAATTTCTCTGTGCGCTGCGATTTCGCTGTAATAATCTTTTTCCGCACTGGCTCGCCCACTCATGACACCGCCGACATAGGCAAGCGCTACGGCGCACAGGATGACAATACTTATGGCCAGAAGTGACGAGGGTTTGAGCGTTACGACCGAGCCGCCTTCGTCCTTCTTCTCTTCGGGAGTGGGTTTTGTGTCCATTTGTCCGCCATTTTGTCAAAATGTTTCGCATACGGAGAGAGTATAGTCGGTCTTTCACGTTTGGCAAAGATATTTTTGTTCTGTCACACTGTATACTTTCGCTGAGGATTGGAAAAACGTAAGGAAGAATGTATACTGCGGTCAGGAAAAAATTGACATTTTTAGTGTCTAAGAGACCCAAGCAGGATTGCCTCATCTTTGCCGGAGTGCACGCGAGCTAAGGCATACTCTTAAAAAGTAAAACTTTTTTCTGCCCAGAGTATATGAGGGAGTCTCTGGCATTTCTTTTTTTGTTTGCTCCGGCACTGTCGTATGGGGCGCCGCGCGACTGATAGGCAGTCCCGCAGCGCAACGCATAGTACGCAGCGATAGAATCGGGCAATAATCAATTGGCGCTCGTTCGATATCGCTAAGAGTGAGTCCGTTACGCACTCTATGCCCAATTCCAGCTCTGCAGCATTGCATAGGGTGACGGGATGTGGAGGGGCAAGTCAAATTTCTGGGATCTTCGATAGGTTTCGTGGGTAAAAAAGCGCGGGCAGGCAGTGGCATTCCTCGTCGGCTCCGATCCCTCTTGGGCTTCTTACCTTTGTTGCGCTTTGGTGCTTTGGCAGAAAAACTTGCTCTGCGAAACCTGCGAAGCTTCCCTGCGCCGCATCGAACGCCTTTTTCTACTTGCAGCGGCGTTCGTCAAGGGTACGCTGCGAAGCTCACGCGCCCTTGACTGTCTGCCGATCTCGAGAAGGTCAAAAGGATCTATTCCTTCGGACGAAAGGCGATGCTGGCTCCCTTGGAAGCGGAAAGCGTGAAGCAGAGCTCACAATGAAAAGACTCCGAAGGCGGCATTCGCCAAGGTCCATCGGTTACGCTGCGCGCGGCAAGGAGGCAAATCTGCGCAAACGGGAGGACGCCGAAAATCTCGCAGCGCGCAGTGAAGCCGCCCACGACTCATAACGAAGAACCAATTTCTGAGAAGCTTGAGTCGAACGGAAATATCTATCTTGTTAATCAGGCTGGTGTTGTGATTCACAACGGCGCACGCGTCAAAACAAACAGTTTTGTTGCAACAAGCCGGGATATCGCAAACGACAATTTCATGAAGGAGAAACTTGCCTTTGATCGACCTGGTAAGCCTGACGCCAAGATTTATCAATAAAGGCGAGATTTCTGTCGCAGAGAAAGGGTTTGCCGATCTTGTGGGACCTACGGTCAGAAACGACGGCGTTATTGCCGGCAACCTAGCACGCGTCGCTCGCGGGAGTGCATTCCACTTTTTCGCTCGATATGCACGGCGACAAGCTTGTGACCTTTGCTGTTGACGACAAGGCAGCCGGTGAACTGTACTCGGCTGACGGCAAAAAGCTGAAGGCGAGCGCAACGAATAGCGGCAGCATAAAGACCAACAGCGGTGCGGTGGTTCTTATACTTCAGCCAGAAACAAATTTACATTTTTACGAACGGGTGTCTGCACTCAAGCCTGGTATTTTCAACTCCAAGTGGTAGCTTTTTTTCTGACCACAGTATACAGCCAGTCTATTTGATGGCATAGTCGGCGGCGTTGTCAACAGTGGCGGCATTGAGGCAGGAGATCTGCGCTTCACTTAAGACCGCATTTCCCACACGGGAACAATCACGGCCGTATGGGCGCGGGCTTTTCTCTTACCCTTCCTGGATCCGTTGATGCCAGGGGCAAAGAGAAGGGGGGGAACCGTGGTTCTCACCGGAAAAACTGTGGTACTTAAGAAAGGAACCTCTATCAATGCGTCCGACAGGCCGAGCTCATCTCCACAGGTTGACTATCGATTGCTCTCTATGGCAAACGGACACGCAGGCATAATTCACTCTTGCCACAAGCCGTATACGCTTAAGCGCAGAAGGCAATTTCCGTGCGCTCGGATTTTTTTGCTTTCTTGCGATGAGCCCCTTGACATTGGGAAAACGCTACTTATCATTATTGCAAGCCTCCATTTTGCATAGTGTTTCTATTATATTTGATGCTTCATATTTATTTGGTAGTCTTTTGTGTACTCGACCGCACAATGGTTTTCCCCACAGCATTAAACGGAGCCCATCGCAGTCGGCCGGTATGGGAAGAATCTTTGCGCTGCTGAGTATACACTAAGTCAGAAACAAACTGACATTACGGAGTCTGCGATACGCAATCTGGAAAATAATATGTCCATGCTCGGAATTTCTGGAATAAAGCAGATTCGAAGCGCATCGGTGACAACTTCCGACGAAAGTCTACTTCTTGCGCGCTTTCGGCCAAGCTCATAGAGGCATTGTCTTACCGGCGTGTGCATCGTGTACCCTGAGCTACTTTCCTAGTAGTGTAGGAGTCTCCCAAAACCATCTTTTTGTACATGGACTTGGAAAAACCGGTACTTTGTCAGTCTTGTTCCTGTGCTTACTTGCCTGCCTGCGTAAGCGTGCGCTCCCGCTCGGAAATACACAGCAGTTGGAAGTCGCTTGTTTTG
>JAFTDR010000267.1 GCA_017454105.1 Desulfovibrionaceae bacterium
AGCAAGCTACTGGTGACTTACGCGGGCGGGCCTTGGGCCTTGGGGCGCCCAAGTGCCCAGAAAAGTGCGAAACTGGCTGTCAAAAAAAGAGGCTAGACTTTTTTGACACTTTCTGCAAGTTATTTCTTCGCAATTCCTAGCTTTTCTACCCACGAAACCTATCGAAGATCCATAAAAAATCACAGCACAGTCCTACTGCAAGCACGCTCCCTGTTAAAAAAAGGTAACAATATGCCTAGGTGGAAAAACATTTGCCATTTTGCAAAAGCCTTGTCTGATTCTTGGAAAGTCGGGGGGGCCAAAAGGCTCCTCAGAACATCCGGCATTCGCACGATCATCAAAATGTACGTTACACTCTGGCATCGTCTACCTAGGGAAAAATCTTTATGAGGCTGAGTATATTTTCTCTCTTGTGGTAGCGCCGACACGCTCTCCCATCCCGTGTATACTGGGGGCGACACAGAGATTTTCCCTGTACAAGTCTGGATGCTCTGCGGAAAAGCATTTGTATCAATTTCTTGGCTACTTGCATTCTGCCTTTGCTTCGTTCGGCACGTGCGGGTGCAAACTCGCTTCTTTTTTCTTCTCTTGAGCTTTTGTGTTCCATGGTGTACTTCCTAAAAAATCAGAGATTTCTTTTGTTCCATATTTCGGACCGAACGCGAGTATTCTTGTCTTTTCCTCATTAACTTCCAGTGAGAAGAGTGCAAGACGTTGTTTTAGCTCCTCGTTTCAAACAGGATAACGAAGTACTAGGGCATAGCGCACGTACAATGTCTTTCCCTGGAGTTTGGGTATACTTGTATGAAGCATCCAATCATCGAGAACATACCCTATGTGTCAGGATAGGTGCGAGGAACCATCCTTGCGATGTCCCTTGCATGTTTCCGTCTTCCATTACCCCTGCTATCAGAAATCTCTGAATAGAGCGCAGAAAATTCTTATCCTTGATATCATGTTCAAGGAACTTCTGTAACCAGAAGGACCCAATTGACGACACAAGACAAAACTTGCCTGTCAATGGTCCTCATGGCATCATGACACGAAAGTCCTGGCCGAAAGGCGTAGGAGCAAGCTTCACTCAGTGTGCCATCGCAGCCTGGACCAATATATCTTCGTAGGACGGCATAGCCGTTTGTCTGAGTTTCCCGTTCACTTTCGGAAGAGACGCTCCTCTGACTACCCTTGGTCTATAACAGACTATCGATGTTTTCTTCAAGATGTTCCCCACAGGAAACGTTTCTCACATCCTTCCTCTCGCGAACAAAGCTATGGCATGAGATTCTGCACTGTCTTGTACTTCGCCATCTGACACTTAATTTTTGATATATCACTTGCCATACATCGAAACATCCTGTATGCCTTCCTATTTCTCTATAAAGAAGCGATTGTTTGCCAGCTTTATCGCTCAACCGCCGCTGCCTGCACAGATCCTCTCCTGTAGCCTCGTACAGTCGCTTGCGCAGGCGTAAGGCGCAAAGAATGCAAGGCCTGTTGTGTGGGGATACGCCTCATTCCATCCGTATAGAGCAGGTGCGAGGTTCCGACGGTATACTCTCAATGCCAAAGCGTTCCGACGGCCCCCTACCGGGACAAGCGCGTGTCCGAGGAGTTGGCTGATGCGCGAGGATACAGGGCGTTTTGGCGCTTTATCAAAAGAAGCGCATCCTCTCCATATACTTAAGCCAGAAACAAACTGATATTTTTGGGTTCTTCGTTATGAGTCGTGGGCGGCTCCACTGTGCGCTGCGAGGTTTTCGGCGTCCTCCCGTTTGCGCGGATTTGCCTTCTTGCCGCGCGCGGCGGACCCGATGAACCTTGGCGAATGCCGCCTTCGGAGTCATTTCAT
>JAFTDR010000268.1 GCA_017454105.1 Desulfovibrionaceae bacterium
AGCAAGCTACTGGTGACTTACGCGGGCGGGCCTTGGGCCTTGGGGCGCCCAAGTGCCCAGAAAAGTGCGAAACTGGCTGTCAAAAAAAGAGGCTAGACTTTTTTGACACTTTCTGCAAGTTATTTCTTCGCAATTCCTAGCAAGTATTCATGACGGGCACACAAAAAATAAACTTAAATTCTCGACCAGCAAGTTAGCTACGCGGAGGAGGTCTGCAGTCCTTCTGATCTTCCAACTCAAAAAAAACTTTGTAGCTAAACGGACCTGCTCAGCTACACATGATCCTATAGTATGGAAAAATCCGTGTCCATTAGACTTTTCGTCTTTGTAGCTATATTTCATTTGGGAAATTGAGCTAAAACTAAAGTCTAGGTTTTGGGTACTATCTAGATTCGACATCACAAGTCGAGCCGCCCAAGTTTGCCATTCTTCAACATCCGGCAATCGCCAGTTGGAAGTTCTGATTTCACGTCTTCTCTGCGTCAGTCGGCGGGGATGCCCATACCGAAGAGCAAAAAAGTTCCGCGTGTACGGATTACAATGATATCGTTTAACAGTGGAGGCTGAACTTCTCGTGACGCGGACCTTCATCTGCCTCTGCAGTCAGTGACTGCAAAAAGGAAGCAAGAATGCCATGAGCAACTGAAAAGCCTGGTTCTTTGGGGCTCCCGAGCTTGACCGATATAATATTACTCCGTACACGCGGATTCTTTCAGCGTGTACGGAGTACAATACTATCGTCCAATCCCTGCTGAGGAATCTGAAACCCTTGCGATGCAGAGCATCTTGGCTTATGTCAGTAGCTCCATGCGAAAAGGAAGAGAAGATGCGTAGAGTGCGGTAAAGCGACTGAAACGCTTGGTTCTTTGTGGCTCGGGAGCTTGAGCGATATTATGCCAATCCGTGTACGCGGAAATTTAGCGTATGACCTGGTGAATGATATCTATAAAGCCCACCCCACCCCCGCCCCTCCCAGGGGGAGGCTGGGGTGGGCTTTTCCTGTCTTTTTTCGTATACACTGAGCGAGCGTTCATCAAAAAACTGTGACAACGGCGAATCTTCGAGAAGATGGCGCGGTTTTTGAGTAACGTGATCGTTCTACTCGGCATCACAATGATTCTTCCCCTGCCGACCAATTGTTGCCGATCTTCATCGCCTGTCGGGGTAAAATCATCATGCGGCCGGGTATAATTCACTCCGGTACGAAGGTTATACATCTCAGCCTGCGTCACGCAAGAAAAGCTTGTCAAGAGGTTGACAAGCTTGTTTTTCACCATCTGCATCAGACAAGATGCAGATGAACGCGTAAAAGCATGCCACATTTGCTGGGCCGGAAGCACATCAATCCAGCCAAAACCTTTGAACTGCTCGTCAGGCTCGTGCATGCGACATCCTGTCCTATTTCTTTTACCATAAACACTGGATAGGATCCTGGGGTGGCGGCTTTTAGAAGCTGCCCCACCAATTGAAAAAGCTTGTCAAAGGGTTGACAATATTTTTTTTTCATCATAAACAAGCGATGGCGATAAACATGTAAAATAGTATCATACTTGCTAGGTAGGAAACCAATTAATCCCACCAAAACCCTCAATCTGCACGTAAGGCTCATGCATGCAGCTTCTAGTTTTTAATCTTTCTGCCGTATTTATGGCATGAATTTTGCTACATGCTGTCTCTCCAATAGCCTTTAGAATCTGTCTTCTTTGCCCCAGAATGCAAATTCCATCAGTTTTTTTCTTGACTTCAGCTCAAAAAGGCATTTTGGAGCGTCATCCTATCTTAAACTTGTATTTTTTTGGTCTGTCCCAACCTATATGAATCTCCATTCATATAGGGGTGATGTGAGGGACAGCCAATCAATCAGCGCTATTACCATTGCGCTATTTTTGAAGAGATCAGTTATTCTGAGAAGGCAAGGTTGTCTGTTACGTGATGCTTCGGTCGCCTACAACCTTGAAGATACCCTCAGATTGGCTGCAATCAAAGCGATCGAACCCCATTTCGTTTAAGATAAGCAGATCCACACTGCAGCTTCTTCTCCAATCTGCCATGTGTATGGGTAGCTTTTGCCTCTGTTAGCACTCTGTGTAGCGAGGCTGTATTTTTGGACAAGACACTCAGCCTTGCGTACAGACTTTCAGGACAAGACCGATGGCTCAGTGTGTTCATAGTCCTAGATTGCCGAACATAACCAACTTTTATCTTTGATGAACTGGCCGCTGGCCATATATCGTACAAAGATGTCCGTCAACTTGTCGCCGTGCTGGCTAAGATCACGCTCCGCGACCGTTTTGACATAGGGAAATGCGGCCTGCTTAAGGAATTTCGTGTTTTGGTTTTCATGCCGCTATTCCTTCACGTTTCACGAGTGTACGAAAGAGTGAAGCGAAATCTGTGTTCTGCTCTGCCTTGGCACGTCATGATAGGAGCAAAAGTCGGAATCTTTAGCTGACTTGCGTAGATGCGGATTTGTTCTTGAGTTACGATTGTGTCCATTGCACCCCTCTCTCATACGGCTGTAAGCGGATCGTATTCTTTTATACTGCGGACAGGAAAAAATTTACATTTTTAGTGTCGAAGAGACCCAACAGGATTGCAACCCTATTTTTTCCACTATCTCATCTTTGGCCTATGTACTCGCGAGCCAAGGCATACTCTTAAAAAGTACAACTTTTTTTCTGCCCAGAGTATAGAATTACTTTTGGGATCCGCAGGGTCTCTTTGCTTTGTGTTTCTGCATATACGGGTCCTTCTGAGAATGATTCGGGGACTCTCTAAGCAGGGAATCTTCACGGTACGGTCCTGCGTACACTTTTGGAGATACAGCTTGCTTGACGGGCACTGCATTCAGGAACCCACGGCCTCGGTCTTTGAGGATGTCAAGATCCCCTGGCAGCATACTGTTTTTCCCACACAAGCGAATTAAAAGCGACATCAATTAATCGGCACGCACAGGGCCCACTTCGTGTCGCAGGAAGAATCATTGTGGCGCCGTAATCCGCGAGACGCCAGGTCCTTTTTTTTGCCCCACAATCTTTGGTGGTTCGCTATCTCTTTTCTCTCATAGATAGGGGACACGCGTTCGGGGTAGCCTTGATTTCGACCTGTAGGCCTGCATATCGCGCTGGTACTGCTCGTTTGTCTTAACCTCACAGAGGAAAAAATTTGGCCGTTCAAAAGGCTAGCTTGGCAGTGGCCGCAAGTACGCTTGCCCTACTTAGAACATGTCTCCGTCCCTGCCTGGTTTACCATCTACGCCCTTTGTCCTACTTCCCGTATTGCTCCGCTCTTTTGACATTTAGGTCTTCAAGCTTTTTTTCTTAGGGCACGGGAATCATTATGTTCTTTCTTGCATGGCCTGACACCACATCGCTAAACTCGCGAGAGAAGCCGCAATTCGCCCCACAAGTTTGAATAGCCTTCTTGTTCTTGGCGTGCGCCTCCTTCCCTGACTACCACCTTTGCGTTATCGAAAAGAATCCTTGTCGGTCCCTCCTCCAAAGGAGTTGAAGGTCCGTATAGAGGCGTCAAGGAAGCATTCTTCATTCTGGTGACTGTAGGCAACCACAAATGGTTCGCTGTAGCATAGTCTGGCGCTCTCTTCTGATTTCAATGACTGCTTCTCCCCAGTCGACCTGCATCGCTAGCCTAGCTCAAACGGCAGGGGGGCGAAGCATTTTGTTTTTCGACCTTTGATTATACTGCGGTCAGAAAAAAAAGTTGCCACTATACGTTGAAAATATCAGACTCGAGGGCTGACTCCAGTTCGCAAAAATGTTAGTTTTTTTCTATCTGGAGTATACTTGCGCCTTCCTGCAGATTGTCGACTCTCCGCGTAGAAAGCCTTTTTCCTCGACGAGCCGAGCATATATTCGTCTCGCCGTATGCCCTTGTTTTTTACGTTGTCTTGCTCATCCGTCTCTCTGCATGACTCGGTACAAGCGATAACGTCATCTGTTACGACCGTTGTTTCTCTCATTTGGCCTTTTGCTCCCACGGAACGGCTGATCGCAGTACTTTCTCACCGTCGCGTGATTACAGAGAGCTTTGGCTTTCGCCCACAAAGATCCTTCTTCGTATCACTGCCTATTCTTCCACTCGAAGTACCCCCTGTACCTCCTCTGGTTGTCGGCTATAGGAGCTTTTTCGAAAGAAGGTATGTCTTGTGATTGGCCCCCCTTCAAGTGAGCGCTTGCTACGTAGTATGCTCGGCGTCATAATGATTTTCTTCGCAAGAGACGAAGTTAGTCCAGCGGGTATCGGCCAATGTCTTTCGCATGAAAATCAGTATGCGCCCGGGTATAGTATCTTTGTAGGCGAGCGTTTTTTTTGTGGCCTTGTCCTTGAGGCATACTTTTAAGCAATCGTTTTTCCCACGGCCTCTGATGGGTGGGCCCCTCAGCCGCATATTGATTTTCAGCAGAACGCTTCGAGTTACACTCTGACATCGTCCACCTAGGCGAAAATCTTTATGAGGCTGAGTATACGAGTTGTGCCTTGCAACTCTTGCCACCTGTATAGACACTGTTTTGGAACCAAAAGCCCCTTCTTTCACCGTAAAAGAAGGGGCTTTTCTTGAATCGAGTATACTCTTCTTGTGGACCTGAAAAAAGACGCAAGGCTGTTTGTTTCCGATACTGAGTACGAAAAAAGTTTCGAGGGGCATTGCGCTGCAGTAGCAAAGAAAGTTTCCACACTTGCAAGCTCGCATGGTGCAGCATTGCATGCAAGGCACGAGTCGTTTATTCTCTGGCTGTTTGGGATCTGAATCATAAAAGTACTTCTTACTGTCTTAAAGAACGTTCTCTCCCTAATGCTTTGTCTTGTGTGATGCCACATTCGGGGCATAGTCACTTTTTTCAGGCCAAAGTACCAAGGATTTCGCGGGGAGTTCAAACTGCGAAGTGGAGGAAAAATGAGTTCACAAAAGTTTATCGATGGATTTAGCCAAGTTCACTTTATTGGTGGCATGGTGCGCATAGACACCTTTGTGTTAGAACCAACACCAGGCCAGGAGCCAACACCCAAGGTGACCGATCAGATTGTTATGACTCCAATAGCTTTTACCAATGCTCTAGAAGCAATGCAGCAGTTGGCAGACAAACTTGTTGAAGCCGGTGTTCTACAGAAAACACCCGCAGGGGGGAGATAAGAGGGATGGATTTTTCAATCGACACAATGCCAAAGATAAAAACAGAGATCGAAGCGCCTCAGCAAGAGGAAAAACAGGAGACTCCCGCGTCTGAGACATCGCAAGCGGAGGCAGAGCCAGCTGTTGCTCAGGAAGAACTCTATGGCCGTGTTCCCGTGCGTCCTGTCATGGAAGCAGCCGAAGGCATACGTTTTGACTTTAACGATGGGCTTCGGGTTCAGTTTCCCGAGACAGGTGGCCCCTGGCACATTGTTTTTCGTGATATTGACACGGATGTCATCCTCTACAGTCAGGATGTTTCCAATAATGTCTACGTGACAAGTGTCAAGAAGTTTTACGTTCGCTTCAGACTTGAGATTTTTCACAAGTCTGATTTCGATAACTATGCCGCTGCCCTCAAAAAGAATCCATACTTGGCAGGAGACAAAGAACAACAGCCTAAGCCCTTCTTTCAGCACGATTACAATGCCGAGGGCAAGACGGTAATGATTCAATTACCCGTCCCAACTATCGGAGACACCCTTGGCTGGTTCCCCTATGTCGAAAAATTTCGCATAAAGCATAAATGCCATGTTTTGGCAGTTTTGCAACCGCATCTCGCCGATCTTTTGCGGAATCAATACCCTGAGATTACCTTCATAACGCGGGAAGAAGTGCCGGAATGCGAACCCTACGCCTGCTATTATTTGGGGCTCTTCTTTAAAGGCGATGTTGACCATCAGCCGTGTGATTTCCGATACATTGGTTTACACCGCACAGCTGGCTGGATATTGGGTGTTGATCCAACTGAGGAGAGACCTCGCTTTGATCTTTCTGCCCCACGGCAGATTGAAGAGCCCTACGTCTGCATAGCTGTTCAAAGCTCAAGTCAGGCGAAATACTGGAACAATCCAAGCGGCTGGTACGATGTTGTCAAGTTTCTTAAAGAAAATGGATACCGCGTCCTCTGCATG
>JAFTDR010000269.1 GCA_017454105.1 Desulfovibrionaceae bacterium
CCACGAAACCATGGGAAGCGGGGTACGATGCAAGAGTCGAAGTTTGGGGTTAGCGCGGTCTTCACTTGAGTATTCTCCAACGGCGAGAATAAGCCTTTGGCGACCGTGAGGTACTGCAGAGCAGCACATTGGAAGAAGGCCGGGTTTCTAGGCCCCCCCTCCCCCCCCGTGAGCGGTTACGAACTACCAACAAACGCTCTGGATACTCAGCAGGATGAATTTCCAAAGGTAAAGCCTCTATGAAGGGATTTCCAGCAAACTCCGGATTGTCAGCTGCCTTGTATTCAGCTTGTACCAGATCAATCACTATTCATCCTCCACAAGCAATTGAGCTTTCTTGAAATAGACCTCAATATTGTCATTCAGCACGTCCATACTCTTGGCGGAAGACCCATCTGGCACTGGACCTATATCGTCCATATCGCCTGATGCGCTTGATCTCTCATTGCCCTTTGCCAGATAATTCTTCCTGCTCTTGAGCTCGGTTCTCTCGCTATGCGTCTTGCTGAGCTTGGCAGAGACTACGCAGCGCTCCATTCTTTTCTTCCGTACAGCGGCTAACCTCTTTCTCAATTTCTAGAATGAGCTTAGTTTACGCCATCTCTTCCTCTTGTGAGTAACACGCCTGCCCCTGCATACGCAGCAGATTGAGAAAGCAACGTGAATTCGATTAGCTGATCGTTTTCGCAGCAAATATAAATTACCGTGAGACATGATGGATCATAGGCTACGGTGATTGTATGTCGTCATGAGGTTCTAGCTTTAACAAACCAGAGGGTACTTTCTGCGTCGGTACAGGTGTAGTAAAGTCCAACAAATACAATGCCTTCCTTACGACATCCACTGCAGAGCAGGACGATCCTTCGGACATAGTACCTTCTTTTTTTTTGATACCTTTTGTCACACTATGGATCTGTGGCAGTATTGCTTCAGAGTATAGCAGGAATTTCTCCATGACTTCTTATACCGCTTGCGACAATAATAGATCACCATTAGGCCTATTAAATTTTTCAAATATAAGAGAAAAAAATAAAATATATGTCGATAAAACAAAATTAATATACAGGATTGCTTCTCAGGATACACCTATATTTTTCTCTCGTCCACGAAGATTTGGCAAATCTCTTCTTGTCAATACAATTTCATGTCTTTTTGAAAACGGTTTGCAATATTTCCAGAGACTATACATAGAAAAATTATGGGATGATAAAATATACCAAGTATCTCATCTTGATTTTTCAGACATAGCAAGTAGAAATGTCATTGATTTTAAAAGTGGGCTTTGCAATAAAATTATAAAAATTTTTCCTATTCAAAAAAACATATTTAATGATAATCCTGCAGATCTTTTAGATGAAATACTCGCAGATACTCAAAATAACAGCATAGTACTCCTCATTGATAAATATGATACACCATTAACACATCATATCAGTGAAACTTATACTTTAAAAGAGATAAATAATATTTTAAGTGAATTTTTGTGTGCCCGTCATGAATACTTGCTATAGGGTGAAAGTCCCGAACAAGAGCAGCTGGTGGCAAGAGTTGAGCTTCTCCCAAGGTGTGTCTCGTAACCCGCAAGGGGCTCGCTTCGCGTCGAGGATAGACTGAAAGAAGGGAATAGCAAATCCTCGGTCCGACTTAGGCTAAAGCCGTCACAGGAACCCTTTTAGGCATGCGTAGAGGATAAGTGTGCAAAATAACGTGAAGTCCCATAACCAGCCGGATCTGCGCTATGTAAAAAGGGCGGATAGATGAGGTGAAAGCCAGTATTCTTGACCAGGGAGATCCTGACAGCCACATGGCAGTAACCCAAAGGGCTTGGCAAGCCGCGAAGCGAAGCTCGCCCATTGGGTCGCAACGAATGTCAGGAAGGAAGCCTCGGTCGTTGCACCCGTGGACATAGGGGAAGGACCGAACCAAATGAGTGCAAAAGTACAGGGAACCGAAATCTGAGTCGACTTAGAAACTCGCAACGGGGTTATACTCCCCATGGGCGTACCGGGGTCGTGAGGGTAACTACGGGGTCAGCCGCACAACCTAAAAATAGGATTAGTACCTGTAAAAAGCTAACTTGAGCATTTTGCAGGTACACAGAGATCCGTCTACA
>JAFTDR010000270.1 GCA_017454105.1 Desulfovibrionaceae bacterium
ATTCTTGAGGGTTGTCTCCACTTCACCCACTCCGGCTTTTTCGCCTTCGCCGATGCCGAATTCAGCCCAATTCGAGATGTTCTTCGCCATGTCGGTGGCAAATTTCGTCTCTTCCTCGGCTCTCTTTTCGGTAAGTCTTAGACCTACGACAAAATTGGCAAAGACGTCAAGCTTCTTGCCTTCGAGTTTATACGCCCGTCCAAGTTCGCCGATGAATTTTGTGGCTCTGGCTTTCTGATCCTCGTTGAGATTGACGTTCATGGCTGTTGTCGCCTTATCAAGAGCCGCGGCAACGACGTTCTGATCAAGCGTTTTTTTCTCAACCGTCATGGGCGTTGACGTAACATTCCCATTCACATCAATGGTCGAGGACCACTCGAACTTGAAGGGCAGATCTTCGGGGCTTGAATACGTGATCGTAACATCCCCCGTCTCATTGTTCTTTGAGATCGTGTAATCGACCGGAGCGTGTTCGTTACTCGTGCAATTAACCATATCGAGGCCACCACGAAGATTGGAGAGCCCCGCCTGCGAAAGCATCATCATCACGCTATTTGCCTGGTTGACGTGCACCGATCCGCACATTGCAATGACCTTGTCGCCGACACGTGTCATATTCGCACGACCCTCTTTAAAGCCGTTCGTATAGAACTTTTCTTCGCCAGGGAACGTAAAACCAAAGCCACCCTTTCCAGGCTCAAGGAGCGGCTTATTCAAATCATTCTTGAAGCGGTAACAGAAATCAGGACGATAGAGATCGCCTTCAATGAGTTTGCGCCCGCCTTCCGCCGTTCCGTTGAAGTCTGCCAAGTTCATAGAGCCGGTACTGAGATATTTCGGCGTGGGCTGAGGAGAACCATCGCGCAACATCTGGACGGTCTCCTCAAAGGGCAAGCCGGTATTTTCCATCGCAAGGAGGACGCCTGACGAGACATCCGTGTATTTTCCCCCTTCATCCACATCGAGAGCCAACTGATGCGAAATATCGTCGCTGTAATTTTTGATTGTACTGTAGTTGTAGTCGCCTTTGTCGGGTATATCGTTGAAAAATTCCTTGATGATATTCTTGGCTGTCATCTTGCCTGCCTTGAACATGGCCTCGGCTTTGTCGAAGTCCTTGAGCAGACGGGCAATGACCATCGGCGAATCGTCCGGAACGATTTTTGTCATCGACCCTCCTCCCATGTTCTTTTCCCTGGCCTCGTTGGCGTTTTTCGCTGGCACAACGAAGGCATCGATAGCGGCGTAGATCACAGCACGCTTTTCCTTGGGGATGTTGGCGATCGTCGAAGAAAAAGAGAAGCCATAGCCTTGTCCGAAAAACGCCATCGCACGGTTGTTCTTGAAGCCAAAGAGTTTCTCCATATCTGTCTCGGCCAAATTCGCCTTGGGATTGACCGAGAGTTCCTCCAAGGCAAATTTCTCGAGTCCCTTTTCATAGCTCGGATCCAGATATTTATTATCGAAATTGAGCTTGGTGAAGGTATCGGCGGGGGTGAAATCTCGCTCTGCGGCATCCATCTTGTAGATAGGCTCCATTGTGTCGCAAATACCCTTAAACCAATCGGCGAAGGAGTCCATGAGGCGGAGACCGTTAGCGAAGTTGCTCGCTGAATCCATAAAGCGTCCGCCATAGTTCATGAGGCGATTTGCCTTTGAGCCAGGGGTTGAAAGCTGCTCGATGGCCGTAAACTCGTCCACGCCGGTTGCGGCGGAGAGGAAATGCGCCGCACGGGCGATCTTGGGCAATTCCGCCTTTGTCCACCCCATGTTGAGCGCAACCGTAGGGGCGTCAGCGCTCTTGAAGGTGTTGAGTTTCACCGACCCATCCAAATCGATCGCTGTCTTAACCGCCAGAATACGCCTGGCAGTCAAAGGTCTCCCTTTGTCAAAGTCACTGAGCTTCATCGCATCGAGTACGCTTTTTGGGATATTCTTCTCGCCGCCGTACATATCGGCAATAGCCTTTTTAAAAAGATCTCTCGCCACATTGTTTGCGTCTTTGATATCCTGTGCACGCACTCCCAGTTTGCCGACAGTATCATTGGTATTTGCCTTGATGACATGGCCACCAAGCCCATTGTCGCCGCCCACCTGCGCAATGGATGTCTGTCCACTCTTGCCTGAGGTCTGAATTTCATTATTTGCAAAATCCACAAAGTTTTTAAATTGGGCATTGTACCCGTTTAGATCAAGTGTCATTTTTTTACTCCTTATTAGAAATTTTTATAGATATAAAAAACAAAATATTATTCAGACACAATACTTTATTTTGTTGCTCATAGGCTTTATTTAGTATATCCAATGTTGAAACACATTTCTCCTTAAGAAAAATTACAAATTAAGAGTAATCATTTTTATATCCACTCATGGGTCAACGGTACTGTGCGGGGTTTTCCCCTCTTAGAACCTTGACAAGTCAGTCCGCCTTCCCTCGTCTGAAAGGGACATCCCACCGTGCCCCGGTGAGTGGATACATTTGAGAGAGCAAGGAAGTATATGAAAGAAGTATACTTCCCTGCTCTGGTATATTCTGACCAGAAACAAACTGACATTTTTGCAAACGACAGCCAGTACAGAATCTGGTATTTTCAATTCTCAGTGGTACATTTTTTTGACCGCAGTATGTCCGGCTGCCTACTGATTTCCCACAAGAGACAAAGGTAAGCGGCCTTCATGTTTGACACCCGCTCGGCTCACTTCGTGTCGCGGGGAAGACTCTTTGTGACGCCGAGTATAGATCTTCGGATCTCCTTTTAACGGAGTCTCTCTTCGGGATGCGCATTCTTGTAGGCATTCCACTTATCGAGGGAGGGGAAGGTAATCTCGCCCTTGGTCATAGTGGTATTGCCTTGGGTATCAACGGTAATTTCCATGTTGAACTTAAACAAACTTCCGGGCTTTTCTTTGATGCTCACTTTCACTGAGCCGTCTTCCTGCTTTTCGATGCGGTGATCTAAGGCTGTGTGTTCACGCCCACCGCCGGTGATATCCTTATAGACTATGCCTGCATTACGCAGCGCCATTTGCACGCCTTGGGTGGTGCAGTAGCCCACAGAACTCAGTTGGGCGTCATTTTGGCACAGGGAGCGAGCAGCATTCACGATCTTGTCAATATAAGGATGCCCCAGTTCTCCTTTCGGGTGGGTACGCCCCTGTGCCGCTTCGCTCTCGTTGAATGCTATGTATTCCTGCTGGGTAAAGACCTCCTCGTGCCCTTCGTTGACAATGGTAATCTTGCAGCCTTCATCGCTCTCCAGTTTTGCGCCTGGAGGCATGCCTGCGCGGATAAAGTCAAAGCCAAAGCCATAGGCATGTTTGCCGTGTAAGTATTGCGTGCCGCGTCCGATGTTGAAGAGTCCCTGTGTCATCTTCTGATCTTGCATGGTAATAGTCACATCTTCATGCTGGGCATTGCTGAACTTGTCTATAAGGGTATCTGCAGGGATGCCGACACTCGTGTGCGCAAGGAACAAATACTCGTGCAAGGAGGTTTGAGGGTTATCCAACATGGACTGGAAAGCAATTATTTCATCGCTTAAGCGTTGCATTAGTTTGCCTGTGAAATTGTCCATGGTGAGATCGTGTGGCGGATGACCTCCGTGTAAAACTCCCCACAACTGAGCCGGCTCAGGATGTCCATTGGTCTGCCCAAGGAGCTGGGCAAGCTCCTCCGCATGGAAAGACATGACGATGGATAAGGTCTCCACACTCCAGGGTTCTACATCGTCTTCCAAATCGGGAGCTTCCGGCAGGAATGTACGACCTTCTTTCTCTCCGTATTGTCCCACCCTGGAACCGTCAGGCAACTTGAGATTGACAAAGAAGTTCTTTACCTCCTAAACTCTGCAGAAATTATAACCACAGGAAAATCAAGGGGTTTAGAGAGAACCGAAGCAGAAAACCCGCATGGAATAAGGGGTTCCTTATTTTTTCAAAACTAGCCTCTCTTCCCACAAACAAAAAAACTTTCATAATACATTTTTTCTCGTTTGATGTCAAATGACGTTTGAAGTACCTAGTATCGACGTATTTTTACCGTCCTTATGCACTCTTCGATCACTTCTTCCGTAAGATTTACCAGTAACTCGACAAGTTAGGGAAATGAAGGATCCGACCCCCTGCTCAGCGGTTAAAAAGAAACACGGTATTGACGTGACCATACGGTATCTCTACTACTTCTTGGCTCGTATGCATGTGACCAGCAAGTTTGCTACGCGTACCAATTTCAAGCAGAACGAGGAAGCAATACAGGCCTACTTGCGGCGCCACAAGGATATTTGCCGGAGAGCCCTCGCTGAGG
>JAFTDR010000271.1 GCA_017454105.1 Desulfovibrionaceae bacterium
CAGGGAACCGAAATCTGAGTCGACTTAGAAACTCGCAACGGGAGTTACACTCCCCATGCGCGATACCGGTGTAGTGAGAGTAGCACGGAATGTGAGGGTAACTACGGGGTCAGCCGCACCACCTATGAAAATAGAATTACAAGCGTAGGAGTAGCATGAGACCGATCCGAAAAAACGAGATGTCCGGCATGCGAACCGCATGTGATATCGTAAATAGGGTCGCGATCACCTGGAGGGGCGCGTATAGAACCTCTCTCGTCTTCATTAGGAACCGCCGTATGCGACTAGCGTTGCGTCGCCGCACGTACGGTGGTGTGGCGATGCGAAGCAAGGGGGCGGTCGAAAGACCCCCCTACCCGATTGCTACAATTAAGCAGTATACAGATAAATTTCGCTTAATATTTATTACTGGTGTAACAAGAGCTAGTCACGTTTCTATCTTTTCTGCGTTTAATAATCTCCTAGATCTTAGTCTTGATTCGGAATTTAATCATCTCCTCGGATTCACAAAGAATGATTTAAATTGTTATTTTCATGCTTATGTAGAAAATTCTGCCAAAATATTAAAAATGTCAAAAAATGATGTATATACAAGATTAGAACAATATTATGATGGCTTTCAGTTCTCAATTGAAGCGAACGAAACAGTGTACAACCTATGGTCAATACTAAGTTTTTTTAAACTTCCTAGAAACGGTTTTCAAAATTACTGTTTTAAAACTAGTGGAATTAATTCTATACTTATGAAATATTTAAACATAAGAAAAGAATTTAACTTTTTAAACTATAGAAATCGTAAATTTTATGTTGATAAAGATGAATTGTTAGATCGTTATGACATCTCTGACATTCCTCCAAAAATATTACTCTTCCAGTCTGGATATTTTACTATAAGAAACGCGAGGAACAATAGTGCATTTTTAGAAACAGCCAATACAGAAATTGAGGATGGTTTACTCAGATTATACTTTATGAGTAATAATATAACGCCAATGGCAGATATTAAGTTAAAAATAAATGAACTTGACAAAAATATTGATGAACGCAACCTCAAGGCTATAATCAGTGTATTTAATGCCATCTTAAACGATTGCGTTTCAATTCTAAGTACAATCTTTAACGACAAACGTTCTGTTAGAGATATAACTTAAATTCCCGCCCGGTGAGTTAGCTACATGGAGGTGAGCTACAGTCCATCTGTTCTTCCAACTCAAAAAGAGCCTTTGTAGCTAAACGAGTTCATTTAGCTACAATCCGACGCTTAAGTTGGCAGAATGGCCTCTGGAGCCATGTAGGTAACACGGAGGGCGGGAATTCAAGATATAATTTATGCAGCTCTTCCTCAAGGACTCAATCTCCAAAAGATTAAGGAGCGTGAAACAGCCAAAGGCTTTTCTGATCTTGAACTCTTAACTGAGAAAACCCATATGGTTATTGAATTTAAGCGTGCTACAGCTAGCTATAACCCTCAAAACGCCCTTCAGGATGCTATAGAACAACTTAAAAATAAAAATTATGGAGTAACTGCTTTTCAGAGCCATGAATTATATAGAGTAGCCATGGTAATATCCACAGAAAAGAAAATTATTCTCCCAGATTTTTGTCAGGAAATACCTAATTAAATATCAATTATACTCAACAGCACAACGGCTTTCAGCACGGCATTAAACGGAGCCCATCGCAGCCAGTATGGGAAGAATCTTTGCACTGCCAAGTATACGCATAATTATTCTGAGAATGTGATTTGCACTCAATGCACGCCGAGATACACAGTATTCGAGAATTTGATTGCAAGAGCCCGCACAGTGAGAGTATTAGGTCAAAGCCAGAACATTCTCCTATCTCTGCAATCAAGCTTAAAAATCGTAATACGGTCTAACCAGCAAAAAAGAGACGCATGTTCTCTCAAAGTAGGACCAAGTTTGACTCATGTATCCGCTCAACGGGGTAAACGCTCTCTCATACAGAAATTTTACGGCCATGGGGCGCAAACATCCTTCCAGTATTTAAAGGAAGTGCGAGGTTCAGCCGGTACACATAAGCCAAACTGATAGTTTTGCAAACGGAAGGCTGCGCTCGTCTGTTCAAGCCCAACAACTTTTCTTCTGACCGCAGTATGTCCGTTGAGCGGATACTTTTTTCTGACCTACGGAACAAGTGACGTGTACTCACAGAGGGTTCCAGCAGTACACGGCATGGGAGGCATCGCCACATCTGGGCGGAAAGTCTTTGCGGCAGGGATCGCTTGCCAGGGAACATCGCGGCGCGAAGGGACAGCCCTTGGGCATTGCTGTGAGTTGGGGAACTGCCCCAGGAATTGTTGTTAGGCGCCGCACACCTGGCTTTAGAGCAGAGGGGGAGGCTGCAAGAAGGCCCTTGGTGTAGGGATGGAGAGGGTGTGAAAAAAGCTCCGCAACCGAGGCCTGTTCGACAAGGCGGCCGGCGTACATGACAGCAACTGTCTCGGCAAAGGAGCGCACAAGATCGAGATCGTGGGATATACAGAGAATGGACATGCCCCTCGCCGCACTCTGTTCTAGCAGAAGGAATAGGATCTGCTGACGCATTGTCGCGTCGAGCGCGGTTGTCGGCTCATCGGCAAGAAGGAGTTCGGGATCCCCCAAGAGGCTCATGGCGATCATCACCCTCTGGCGCATGCCGCCCGAAAGCTCGTGGGGGTAACTTGCATAGCGGAGATCGGCATTGGGTATGCCGACCTGTGAAAACAGCTCAAGCACACGCTCACGCATAGCGTTTTTTGTGTCGGGCCTATGGATCTCAAGGACTTCCTGCGCCTGGTGGCCAACAGTCAAAACAGGATTTAAGGCTGTCTGAGGCTCCTGAAAAATCATGCTGATGTGCCGCCCCCGAAGGGCGCGCATCGCCTCTTCCGGCACATCGAGGAGATTTGCGCCGTGAAACAAAATCTGCCCAGAAAGCGACGCGTTCTGAGGGGGAAGCCTGAGAATTGCGCGGGCAGTAAGACTCTTGCCGCA
The DNA here is from genome assembly GCA_017454105.1 of Desulfovibrionaceae bacterium. Classification (GTDB taxonomy): domain Bacteria; phylum Desulfobacterota; class Desulfovibrionia; order Desulfovibrionales; family Desulfovibrionaceae; genus Desulfovibrio. The sequence goes on from JAFTDR010000271.1 coordinate 2,997, forward strand.
GCCAGATTCTCCAACAAGCCCAACGATTGTGCTTCTTGGGATCGTAAGGGAAAGCGAGCGAACGGCAGAGAACGTACTGCCCCGAAGTGTAAAACGCACAGAGAGATCCGAAAGTGCGAGCAGCGGGTCATTACTGGTTAACATGCAAATTCCGGTAGTTGCAGTAGGCTTCACGCATGGCAATATAGGGATCGAGTGCGGCCCGGCTCAAATCCTTGTACAAGGTCAAGACAGAATCGAGATCATTGAAACGCAAGGTTCCTGCACTCGCGTAGGCGAGCCACCAAGGCTGCACATAGAAAAACGGGTCGGCAAAGATATCGCCGACTCGTCCGATACTGTCCCTAAGTGACGAGGGGCCAACAAAGGGCCATACGATATAGGGACCATGGCCCAAGCCCCAGACAGCGAGGGTCTGGCCGAAATCTTCCCCTGCCGGATCCACGGGAACAATGCTTTTTTTCTTGCGCGCAGGATCAGAAAAACCGGCAGAACACATGGTGTTCATCATAAAACGACTAAACTCTACCCCCGCCCCCTTGAACTTAAGCTGAAGGATATTGTTCACAAAACGTATGGGGAAGAGGGCATTGTGCAAAAAATTCTTGAGCGCCCAGCGGAATCCTGGCGGCGTTATGACTTCCCATCCATGATACACTGGATCCGCCACATAGACATAAAAGCGGTCATTAAAACGGAACCAGAAACGATTCCAGCCCTCAAAGGGATCAGAGACCGTTGTGGCAGTCTCCCCACCGTAATCGTCGAGTTCATCGTCTATGCTGTTTGGCCTATCGCCTGCGGCCATGCCTCGTATCTCAGGAGACTTCGGCCGCACAAGAATTGCTCTCGGATCAAGCTGTCCAGAATCCTTGCAGTAGCCAGACGAAGGGAGAATGGTCGAGGGTGTGGGATTAAGCGAGTGTGCGACGCGCTGCGCGACCTTCGCGTGTGCGGGAAGCGCAGAAAAAAGAAGAGAAAACAGGAGAAAAAACGACAGCGCAAGCCGCTCACTTCTTTTCGTTCCCATGCTCCTGCACCTCAAGCGTTCTTGCGCGGATTCTGTCAATCACCTCTTCTGGACTCTTCGTCTTCAAAAGATCCTGAAACTGCGTTCTGTAATTTTTAACAAGACTGATATTTTCGATAAGCACATCGTACACTTTCCATGTGCCATCCTTTGGCAGCATGCGGTAATTCACTGGGATCTTTTTCCCTGACTTCATTGTGACAACAGTCATGATCTCGACACGGTCGCCCTTTGAAGACGCTTTTTCTCCAGTGAAAACTATCTGCTCGCCATTATAGCCGTCAATCTTGCTCACATAGGTTGAGATCAAAAGATTCGCAAATGCGTCAGCGAAATCATTCTTTTGCTTCTGAGAAAAGCTTTGCCATTGCTGCCCGACAGTGCGCGTTGAAAATTCATAAAAATCGAATTTCTTGCGGACGATTCTCGCGATATCCTCGCGCAAGGCCTTGCGCTTGACAGGATCGGCATATTCAGGACGCTTTAAGATATCGAGGACTGCGACAAGTGAGCTATCGAGACTTTCTTTCGCTGTCTCAGCCAAGGCCGGCTTTGCTAAGAGTACGGCAAAGAAAAGCAAAAGCACAACACACTGAAAACGGAGACGGAAATCCATCACAAGGTCCTCCTAAACGCCGCCAAAGGCATATTTTCCAATCAAGGTCTCAAGGTCTACGGACGACTCGGTGTCTGTGATCTCATCGCCTGCACCAAGCAGGGACTCCGAGCCTCCGCGGGAAAGGGTCACATATTTATCGCCTATCAGGCCGGACGTCTTAATGGACGCTATTGTGTCATCGGAGAGTTTATAATCCTTTGTCAGGAGCAAATGCACAATGGCCTGGGCCCTTGGAGAGGCTTCATCCAGTTCTATGGCCTTCACCTTGCCGACACAGACCCCGGCCATCTCAACATCCGCGCCAACGCGCAGGCCCTGCACCGATGTGAACCGGGCAGTCAAAGGAAAGCCTGTTTCAGTAAAGAGATCCATCTTTCCAAGACGAACAGTCAGGTAGGCAACACAAAGAAGGCCGATTAGGACAAAAAGCCCAACAAATGTTTCACGCATCGCATCTCCAAATAAGATTTACTGTGCAAGCCACCGTGAAAGGGCAGCAGAAACAGATGGATCCATGGGCAAGGAAAAATCCGCTGCCTCGGCCTCCGTCTCCCTCTGAAGGAAAGCGGAAAGATAGGGATCCTTGCTTGCAAAAAGCTCATCCCGTGTCCCTGAAAAAACGCACGCACCGTCCCGAAGCACCAAAGTATAGTCGGCAATGCGCGAGAGACTTGCGAGATCGTGGCTTACAACCACAATAGTCATCTGAGGAAATTGTCCGTGCAGGGAGAGAAGCAGGGCGTCCATGCGCGCAGCTGTCACAGGATCCAGGCCAGAGGTTGGCTCATCGCAAAAAAGAAGCGAGGGATTGGCAATAATGGCCCTGGCAAGCCCGGCCCTCTTGCGCATGCCGCCTGAAAGCTCATTTGGGTAGAAATCAGCGGCATCGGCGAGTTCGACCATGGAAAGTACGCGCAAAACCTCGCGCCTAATCGATGCGCTGGGAAGTGAAAGATGCTCAGAGAGCGGGAGAGCCACATTCTCGGCAATCGTAAGCGAGCCTAAGAGTGCCCCGTCTTGAAAGAGAACACCCATGCGCCGTCTAAGGCGCCGAAAATCGCGGCCCTTTTTGGCAAAAAAATCCTCTCCCCCGATATAGAGAGAGCCTGCCATGGGCTTTGCGAGACCAATCATGTGACGCAGAAGAGTACTCTTCCCGCAGCCCGATTCCCCAAGGATCATGGAGATCGCACCGCCTGGAAGCTCGCCAGAAATATCCCGAAGAACCACGCGTGTGCCGTATCCCAGTGTCAGGGACGAAAAACGAATATCCCAGGGCGTTTCCATAGACAATTACAAGAGAACTGAGGTTAAGACATAATCCGCCGCGAGAATGCACACGCAGCTTAAGACAACAGCGGCTGTTGTCGCATTGCCCACGGCCTCGGGCCCAGCACCGTCATTGCGCTTGTGGGCCATATAGCCCTGGTAACAACAGACAGTTGTCACAAGAAGGGCAAAGACCAGCGATTTAATAAAACCGCCCTGGACATCCAAGAGCGTAACCGAGGACTCAATACGGTAGAAATACACACCCTCATTGATGCCGAGCATAAGAACGCCTGTAAGATAGCCGCCAACTATGCCTATGCAGTCAAAGAGGGCTGTCAGAAGCGGGAATGAGATAAGCGAGGCCAGAAGACGCGGACTCACAAGATAGGCAATAGAATTGATATCCATGACATCGAGCGCGTCTATCTGATCACTTATGCGCATAACCCCGATCTCAGCGGTCATTGAGGAGCCGGCACGGCCTGTGAGCATGATAGCGGTCAGAACCGGCCCAAGTTCGCGGATAAGGGTCAGCGATATCGCTGAGCCCAGAAGACCGACCGAGCCGAACTTGACCAAGGTGTAATAGCCCTGCAGGCCAAGGACCATGCCGCAGAAAATTCCAATAAGCAGGACAACAAAGACCGACTGGCAGCCAATAAACCAAACCTGGCGCACTGTGCGCGGTATGATCCGCCGCGAATCAAAAATACGGAGCATACCTTCCAGAAAAAAAAGCGTGAGCCCCCCGCACGTCTCAACAAGACGCGCAAACGGACGGCCCAAAAAACGCAAAAAACGCAACACAATTCCCCCAAACGGCCTGATATCGTTCACTGTTGGCATAGGACACTAGCGCTGATTCTTCGTCTTCTCACCTTCTTTCGTACGTGAGCTATCAGACGACTTCGCGGCCTGCGTTTTTGTCTTGCGCGAATCATCACTTGCTTTCGCAGGCTTTTGCGCCGCTTTTTTGGCATCCTGCTTCGCCTCTTTCCCGCTCTGCTTTGCGTTGTCAGGCGCCTTTGCTTGTGTTTTTCCAGGAGCCGGCTCTTGCTTGACCGGCCGCGCCTTTTTCTCTGGCTCGCGCGGCGTACCTTTCGAATCGCCTTTGCGCGCCATAAGACGCGGCCCCTTAATGCGCAATTTCACAAATAAAGACTGCAGATCGGAAAATTCCTTTTCATTTGCCTTTATGCTCAGGTAGACCGAATAGAGGGAGCCGTTTTGCTGAACATAGCTTCGGCTTCTCTGTCCGGCCAGCTGTTTTGAGAGCGCCTCGGCCTCCTTTCTGGTCTTGTATGAGGCCACCTGATAAAAATACTCTGTCCGATCGGAACTTGCGCTCTCTGCCTTGTCGTTCTTGGGCACAACGCGGACATCTAGGGCATCCCAGGCTTTCTCGGCATTTTCCCTAGGCCGAGCAAAGGGATGGGGGGCTTCTGGCGCAGGCTGTTTCGTTTGGGGCTCAGCGCTTTTTTCCCCGTCCTGCGAATCAGTTTTCTCTGGCGTTTTCTCAACCAAGGCCTGTGAGGGGCTTGCCACCACATTCTCGTCCGCGGTCTTAAGAAAGGGATCGAATCGGGCAAGCCGCTCGCCTGGATCATCCCCGCGGCCAACGATAAAGCCCATGACAAACGACCAGCCGACCGTAACCGCAATGAGCAGTCCGACGAGAGCGAGAACTGTGGCTGATAAGCGTATTTCAAACGGCCGGCGGACTTCCGGCACAAGCTGTTTCGATGGCCCGGGCTGACGTCTTGGAAAATCCTGCATGCCCCACCTACATTTCCAGAGGAGCCGACACACCGAGCAGGTGAAGCGCGTTCGCAAGAATGCGCGCAATCGCCCGAAGAAGGGCTAGTCTTGCGAGGGCAAGTGACTCCTCGTCTGTTCCTAAAATCTTCTCACGGGCATAAAAACTGTGCACGAGCCCGGCAAGCTCTGTTGCGTAGCGGCTTATGTGGTGGACACCGAGTGTGCGCGCCGCATCAATCAAAACGTCCGTATAGGAGGCGGCTTTCCTAAGCAAGGCCACATCGTCTGCTCTTGTAAGCAGGGCTAAGACGCTTTCGGGCGTGTGTTCCGGCAAAAGAATGCCGCGCTCATCGGCCTTGCGCAGAAGCGCGCATATCCGCGCGTGCGCATACTGCACGTAGTAGACGGGATTTTCCAGATTTCTCTGGCGGACAAGATCGAGATCAAAATCAAGGGGGCTATCGCTCTTCCTTGAGAGGAACATAAAACGACAGGCGTCCGCGCCAACAAGCTCGACAACATCGTGAAGGGTTTCAAACGTCCCGGCACGAGTCGACATGCTTAAGGGTTTGCCGTCCTTCATCAGATTCACAAGCTGAATTAAGACAACGTCAAAGGATTTCTGATCGCGCCCCATGGCGGCTATGGCCGCGCGCATGCGCGGAATATAGCCGTGATGATCCGCACCCCACACATCAATGAGCCAGTCAAAACCGCGCTCATACTTATTGTGGTGGTAGGCGATATCCGAGGCGAAATAGGTGAGCGATCCGTCCGATTTGCGCAAAACTCTGTCGCGGTCATCGCCTTCTTTTGTTGTCTCAAACCAGTAGGCATTGTCCTTCTCATAGGTCCTGCCGGCTGCGTCAAGCGACTGAAAGGCGTTTTGCACGGCATTTGAGGCCACAAGGCTCTTTTCTGAAAAAAAGGTCTCCTGCCGCACACGGAAATCGCGCAGGTCATCCTTGATGCCTGCGAGAATCTTCTCCATGGCAAAGCGTGTGCAGCGCGCAATGCCCTCCTCTTCAGGAAGCGCAAGCAGACCTGGCTCTTTCGTAAGAAATTCTTTCGCAAGATCAATGATATAGGCGCCGCGGTAGTATTCTTCAGGCCAGGTGAACTCTCTATTGTTTAGTTCCTTGGCTCTCAAAAGAACGGAGAGGCCGAGCATGCGCATCTGGCGGCCCGCATCGTTTATATAGTACTCGGTTGACACCGCATAGCCACAGGCTGCAAGAAGACGGGCAAGGCTATCGCCGTACGCAGCCCCCCTGCCATGACCAATGTGCAGGGGACCTGTGGGATTTGCGGAGACAAATTCCACAAGGACTTTTTTCCCGCCCCCAGCCTTATTTTTCCCGTATTCATCGCCCTCGTCCTCAACCTGGCGTACTACCTTCTGCCAGTAGCTGGGATTAAAGACACAATTGCAGAATCCCGGACCGGCCGCCTCGGCATGGGCAATGTCTGGAACGTTCTGCATAAGGGCTGCGGCAATCTCCTCGGCAATCGATCGCGGATTCCTGCGGGCCTCCTTCGCCAAAAGCATGGCAAGATTGGTTGAAAGATCACCGTGTCCAGCCTCCTTCGGCGCTTCAACCACACACTTCTCAGGCCATGAGAAACCCATTGAGGCAACCACTGCCTGCAAATGTGTCCGCAAATCGTCTACTGCCCGCATACGCGCTCCTACTCTATCCCTTCGCAGCTCTCACGATCTGTGACAGCTGCGGTTTCAATCCCGTCCGCACAACTAAGACATGCCGGAACCATTTTGACAAGAAGAGACTTTGGTCCAATTTCAAGCCAGGCCCGCGCCCCGTCAGCATATTGAGTACGCACTGTCTCAACCCATTGTACTCCCGAGGTCATCTGCCTTTTCACCTTTTCGTAGAGCGCATCCCCGTCCACTGCGCCACAACCGTCCACATTGCCGTAGACCGGAAATTTGGCTCTGTGCCAGGAAGCCTTTGCCAGCACTTTTGCAAACTCGCTGTTGGCCTCATCCATAATTGGGCTGTGGAAGGCGGCACTCACCTTAAGCGCTATGGCCCGGCCTTTTTTGGCCTTAACCTTTGGCATGAAGGCGGCAAGGGCCGCGTTTGTTCCGCTGACAACGGTCTGCACGGGGGTATTGAAATTGGCCGCAACTAAGAGTTCACCGGTCTCGGCCTTCGCCTCCTCGATAAGCTCCAGAACTGTTTCCACTTCAAGCTTCACAACAGCGACCATTCCGCCTGTATGCTTGGGATCGGCCTGGTCCATGAGAGAGCCTCGTAAGGCCGTGAGCGTCAGGACATCCTCTATCGAGAGGACCTCTGCAGCAAACAGAGCGCTGAATTCGCCAAGACTGTGGCCCGCAGCGCCTATGGGCTCAACACGAGAGGCGAGGATCTTCCACAAAGAACAGTTCACAACAGTCAATGCCGGCTGAAGCGCCTTGGTCTCTGCCATATCTTTTTCATCGCCGTCCCAAAAAATTTCGCGCAAGGGAAGACGGCTCACCTGCTCGGCCTTTTTCCAAAGATCCATAGACCACGAGTCGGTTTCGGCAAGCTCGCGTCCCATCCCCTTGCACTGTGAGCCCTGGCCGGGAAAAAGTAGTATCGTTTTTTTCATTCGCTCTCCATTCGCTCCCCCGATGCGTGCATGGTCGGGAAAAACGCTGTCTTTCGTTCAGCTTCCATTGAGAGGGCTGCTCGCTCGTCGTTTCTTACGCAGACAAAGCGACTCCTTTTTACGTCTTGTACGTCATACCGGCACGCCTTGCAACCATTGTTTAATGAGCGTACAAAGCGCAAAAAAAGTGAGGCTCAGTTGTGTCGCTTACAACGCGCTCCCTAAAGGAACTCTTTGTGCGCAGCGGGCACCCAATCCCTGATAGCGCACTAAACCCTCTGCTCAGCTATCTTGCCCTCCTTATGAAATGGAACCAAGTCATCGGGCTTACGGCCGAAAAAACAATGGCCGACATTGTCGAAAAACACGCGATCGACAGTATCGTTCTCGCAGAAACATTCAATGACAATCTCTTGCCTTGTGACCCTCTGCTCTACGATCTTGGCTCAGGAGCGGGTCTCCCGGCTATCCCCTTACGCATTCTCTGGCAGAGAGGACGCTCAATTTTGGTTGAAAAACAAAGAAAGCGGGCAAGTTTCCTTAGATACGCGCTCGCAGCCCTTGCCCTAAAAGAGACAAGCGTTTTCGAGGGCTTTGCCCAGGATCTCCCAGAAAAAGCCGATTGCCTTGTGAGCAAGGCCTTTCTTCCCATCCAAAAACTTTTGCCCTTAGCCCTGACACTCTTGAAAGACGAGGGACTCCTTGCTGTCCTAACAAGCCACAGCGTCGACACAGATGCCACAAAAGAGCTGCGCAGCTGGCGCTGTGTGCGCGAGATAGCCTACACTGCCCGCTCGCAAGCCCGCTATCTTTGGATCCTAAGCCCAAAAAGCGTTCTCTAATGCACTAGTCCTGCGCGCATGGACAAAAAACAGTTGCCCTGTTTTGCCTGCCAACTTAAAAGCCTGTCTTGAAATGATTCTTCCCGCTTCGTTACCCTGTGTGCCATTGGCTGTCCTTGGAAAACGAGTTCTTGGATAACGAGTCCTTGGATAACGAGTCTGCGGACAAGTATAGCTTCTCTCTTAACCATTCCTCATGTTCTCCCAAAAGGCGGCGACAGCGAAAGGCACGGCTGACTTATGCGCGTCACACTGAGTACCCCCTGAGTACCCCTATGAACACTGGCTCACCTACCACTTCTTTTTGGTGCAGAGGCCTCTTTTTTTGCCTTCTGACCTTTTGCCTCGCCTTTGCACTCCGCATGATGGAGTGGCCAAGCTGGCAGGATGCGGAATTCCGCTTAGGCTCTGAATGGCTTCTCGCAACCCATGACGCCTACCACTGGCTTGCGGGGGCGGAGGGCTTTGGACTCGCCGCGGATCACCCCATGGCGGATATGCTCAAAACAATCGCGGACGCCTTGGGGGCACAAGTTGCAAACGTTGCCTTCTGGTCTCCTGTTGTCCTCTCAAGCTGCGTCGCGGTTCTTGTCTTTGCCTGGGTCTGGACTCTCGGAAGCATGGAAGCGGGTATAGCCGCAGGCCTACTCGCCTGTTTTTCTCCAGGCTTTCTTGCGCGAACCCTTCTTGGTTTCTACGACACAGACTTAATCACCCTCTTTTTCCCTCTGCTCATAAGTCTTGTGCCCGCAACATGGACAATGCGCCACATGCTTTTGCCCAAAACCGTGGACAAAACAATCGCGCAGATTTCCAAAGAACAAAAAGCACCCGCCTGCGCCCAAGACGACGATCCCTTAGCGATCCACTGGACAGTCTTTCTTGCCCTCTCGGGACTGCTCTCCTGGTGGACACAGGCCTGGCACTCCGTCTTCCCCTACATCATCCGCTATAATGTTCTCCTGCTCGCCGTCATGGCCTGCGTTGTGGGCCAAAAAGGAAAACGCGCCAAACTCCTGCTTGGAACGCTCATCTTCGCTCTGCCAACGCTTATCGGGCCTCACGGGCTCATTCTCCCCGCCCTAATCCTCTGCGACACGCGCACGAAGCTCGTACGCAGGCGCCTCGCCCATCCGCTTCTTCTCACCCTCCTGTGGATAGTAGCCATAGCCTTCCTGCTGCAGGGAGACATAGCCACAAGCATAAGCAATCACATCAATGCCTATCTAAAACGCGCCGGCGATGTCAAAACAAGCGCCGGGGCATCCCTTGTCTACCCCTCTGTCGCCCAGTCAATTGTTGAAGTGCAGGATGTCTCAATCTACACCCTGCTCTCCTACTTTCATCCCTGGCCAGAAGCGGCCTTTGTGGGCCTTGCCGGCTTTATCGCCGTACTCATCCGCTGTCCAGCAGCCCTCTTCCTTCTCCCCCTGGCCGCTCTCGCCATTCTCAGCATGAAATTGGGCGGCAGGATGGTCATGTTCGGGGCACCGATCATTGGCATTGGACTGAGTCTCCCCTTTTTCTGGATACTCTATCTCGTTTTCCGTGGACGCGTACGCAAGGCGCAGATAGGCATCCTCGCCTCCGTTCTGCTCACAGCGACCCTCGTTGTGCCGTTCGCCAATATCATAGCCGCCATGAGCCAGGGGCCGATGATCAATAGACGCCATGCGGACTGCTTACAACACGTGCGGGCAATGACGCCAAACGACGCCCTCCTCTGGATCTGGTGGGACTGGGGCTATGCGGCGCATCACTTCGCAAAAAGAAGCACTATTGCTGACGGAGCGCGGCACGCGGGCCCATCCCTCTACCTTCCGGCAGCAGTCTTTGCGACTGAGAGCCCGCGTTTCGCGCGCCAACTCATACGCTACACAGAAAGCAAGGGAAACGAAGCAGGCAATGTCCTCTCAGGCCTAAACGCTCAGGAGGCCCAGGCACTCATAGATCGCCTCCACTCGCCGCAAACACCCCTTATTGAAGGCAAAAGCCGCATCTTTATTGTCGTAAGCTTTGAAATGCTACGCCTAGGCTTCTGGATCAGCAATTTCGGCAGCTGGAACTTCGAGAGCAAAAAAGGCGAAGGCGGCGCCCTGTCCATCGTGCCTCAGGAACTCGCCTACCGGCTCGACACAGGCGAGGTGCGGCTTGGGGAGAGCGAAAACTCAATTGACGCGGCCTCAATCAGCGTCTTTAAAGAGACCGGCATTACCTACCGCAACTACGTGCAGGAATGGCTGACAAGCCATCCCCAGGCGGGCAATGAAGAAAAACAGGCTTTTCTTGCGCGGCGCAGAAACGTCCACTTTCTCTTCAACACAGTGACCGACGAAAAACTCGCGATCGACGAGCGCATCCACAGGTCCCTTATGGTCCGCCTGCTTATATCCGGCGCTCAAGACCCACTCCTCTCGCCGTACTTCAAGCTTGTCTACGACAATGTCTTTGCACGCATCTATGAAGTGCTTTAGGGAAAATTCCCGAACACAGAGACAATGCACCTGCCAGATATGAGTCACAGAGATCGATCGGCTTTATGACACTGTCATTTTTGTGAAGAAGTATACGCAAATCAAGAACTCTGTTGTCCCAGTACGCGCGCACAACGCACAAAACTTTAACTTCGCGCTTCGCGGGGTACTACACAACTATAAGGAACAGTCATGCAGAACCATCCCACAGTCATGAGTATCGCTGGCTCCGATTCAGGCGGCGGAGCCGGGATCCAGGCGGATATCAAGACCATAAACGCCTTAGGCGGATACGGAACGTGCGCAATCACAGCGCTGACAGCCCAGAACGGTCTAACAGTCACAGGCATAGCGCCAACCGATCCAGACTTCGTCCGCCTGCAAATAGAGACAATCGAAAAAGGCTTTCCTGTGCAGGCGGCAAAGACAGGCATGCTCTTCTCTGTCCCAATCATCGAGGCCGTCGCCCACTCGCTCGCCCATGCAGAGTACCCCCTTGTTGTGGATCCAGTCTGTGTGAGCCAAAGCGGTGTGCGCCTGCTTGAAGATTCTGCCATAGCCTCGCTTGCAAACTCCCTCTTCCCCTTAGCCACGCTTATTACCCCGAACATCCCAGAAGCGGAACTTCTTGCGGAACACACAATTACAGACGAAGAAGATATTCTCTTCTGCGGAGAGAAACTGCTTGCGCGCGTCAAAGGCGCGGTGCTCATCAAAGGCGGACACAGGCTCCAAGACGACTCAGTCACGGACATTCTCTTTCAAAAAGACGCCGCACCACAAAGACTGACAAATCCCCGCGTGCGCACTGAAAACACCCACGGAACAGGCTGCACACTCTCGGCAGCCATCGCGACCGGCCTCGCTTTCAAGAAAGATCTCGTTTGCGCAATCAAAGACGCGCAAAACTATCTAAACCACGCCCTTGCGGCCAGCTATACGCCTGGGGCAGGGGCAGGACCAGTCAATCATCTCTGGAATGCTTCTGTCTGACACACAACATACGCCTGGATTGATTTTTGCATATCCTCATATATGCTATAGTGTAGAACAAGAATCCGTCAAAAAAAGAGCAGGTTCCCCATGCCTTTCCGATTCTCCATGCAAAAAATCCTTGACTACCGGGAACAACTCGAAGAGGACGCCAAAATCAAAGTCTCACAGGCCCAGGCGCAGAAGGAAGCGTGCGACAAACGCAATAAAGAACTCGTACTCGCAATCGACACTGCCGAGGAGACGCGCAGAAAACAGCCCACGATGAGCGCTGCCGAATTCTGGATTGCCGATCAGTATCTACGCGGTCTAAAAGAAGATTTGCGCATTAACACCATGGAATGTACAATGGCGAAAACCGTGCTTGAGGAAGCGCAAAAAGTCTTGACCCTGCGCGCCATAGACAAAAAAATGCTTGTCAAACTAAAAGAACGCCAGCTGTCAGCTTGGAAACGTGAAGAGCAGACAAAGGAGCAGCACTTTAATGACGAAATCGCAACGATCCGCTACAAAAAAGCTCCCATTTGCTAAGCTCTTCCGCTGGCTTGCCATAATCGGCTTTATTAAGCTCTCCATCTTCATCATGATCCTTCTGGATTTTCCCTTCCCTGCCGCTCTTGACAAGGCCCCTGTGCAGGTGCGGGAAAGTGTCAGCGTGGGTGGCAAGGAGAGCGATGCACTAAAGAGAGCTGTACAGGACGGAGAAGCTGCAGGCGAAAAAAAGGAAGAGTCGCACGCATCCTTGATCATGCCTGTCCAACAATCAGTTCCGCCCTCGCCGATACGGGCAGTACAGCCCAATGTGCCGGCCCAGGAAATGGACCAGACAGAAGAGCTTTTCACAGCCCCAGACATTCCACTTCCTCCGCCGCTCCCGGCTCCCATTGCGGAACCAGGCACCATAGCGCCGGAACGCTTTGACGATCAGGGAATGCCTAAGCACTCCCTCCCTGTCCCGACACTTGGAAGCGCGACGGTCGCCCAGGCTGCGGCGTCCATGCCTGTCCCTCAGGCCATAGCCCCATCCCAGTCTCTCACGCCTGTCGAACAACAGGCCCCGCTCGCACGCCTAAACGAGACAACCATGCCCGTCCCGACGCCTCCTGCGCGTCCATCGCAGATAGATCTCGCAGCCCCAAGGCCTACAGAAAGCAGGGCAGTGGTCGGAACGGACGCTCAGGAACTTGCGCGACAGCAGCAGGACATGCTTGTGCTGAAAAAGCAGATGGATGACCGCATACAGGAACTCCAGGACAGTGAGGCCAAGATCAAGCGCATGCTTCTTGATGCCCGGGGCGTTGAAGGACAGAAGCTCAAGACACTTATCCAGATGTTTGGCAATATGAAACCCAAGACTGCGGCAAAAGCCCTGGAAAACATGGATGAGCGGACAGCGTGCAAAATCCTTGAAGGCCTGACTCCCAAGCAGGCAGGCGATATTTTAAGCTATACCAATCCGACCGTCACGGCCAAACTGACCGAAGTCCTGACCCACATGAAATTCAAGTAAGAAATCTGCTACGATGCGCATACGTTTTCTCCTCTCCTACATCGGCACACGCTACCACGGCTGGCAGATACAGGAGAATACCGACGCAACCATACAGGGAGCGCTTGAAAAAGCGCTCTCTGTGCTGTGCAAAGGGCCTGTGCGCGTTACAGGGGCCGGAAGAACAGACGCCGGCGTTCACGCACTCGGTCAGGTCGCCCATGCTGATATCCCACAAAGGCTGCAGCAAGATTTGCGCACAAGCCTAAACGCCCTCCTCCCCTGGGACATCCGCGTTCTGGATGTAAGCGATGCTCCAGACACGTTCCATGCGCGCTTTGATGCCAAGGAAAAAACCTATATCTATCACTTCTGGACCGAGCAGGGCTATGTGCTGCCCAAGCGACTCGCCTATGTCTGGCCTTGTGGCGCCCTCGATTGTGACCGCATGCAAGAGGCGCTCCCCTTCCTGATAGGAACGCACGACTTTGCAAGCCTGCAAAACGCGGGCTTTGACACGAAGTCGTCTGTGCGCACCATTCTTTCAGCAACAATCACGCATCGTACGCCCAGTCCCTATCTCCCAAAAACAGAACCAGAATACGCACTCACAATCACGGCGGACGGTTTCTTAAAACAAATGGTCCGCAACATTGCCGGCATCCTTGTGGCTGTCGGCAAAAAAAAGATTGAGCCCTCCGCTGTTCAGGCAATCGTGAACGCCCGCTCGCGCAAAGAAAACCCCTGCGTAACAGCGCCTGCTGCGGGATTGACTCTTGCCCATATCGCCTATCCCTCAAGTGACGCGTAAATTCCCCCGAAAAAAGCATTTCAAAAAAACAGAAGCGGCCACAGGTATCCTGTGACCGCTTCTGCGTATCTCTGCACTCTCATCGCGCACTTGTGGACGGAAACGCAAGAAATTCAGAAAGTAGGCATGTAAAGAAAGTAAAGGGACGCAAAAGCTTCCGCCATTATGGACAGAGGCAATGTTTGCGTCCCTTCTCTCGTTTTTTTAAGGATTTCTTTTGGGAACGATACGCGGTACTTGTCTCGGGTCAGCGGCACTACGCCGATTTTGTAGTTCTTCAAACGTAATTCTGCCACTTGTGAGATGCCTGGAGAGTAGGCTAAAAGGCGCATTTCGTCGTACACCCGTGAGCGGATACAAATTAAAGGCCCAAAGTGTTTGACGCGTGTATCGCTCACGCTCTCGAAGCACAAAGAACCAGGCATGTCTATCGCTTTACGTTTTTCTGGACTCCTCGCATCCTTTTTGTACGTCGCTTGTTGACTAAGCCTAGATGTTCTGCGTCCATTGTACTCCGTTGACCGCAAAAGAATCAGAACTGCGCATGCATCAGCCGTGCCCACTTTTGCCTTACGCGTGTTTTTTTGAATTTCACGTACTCTACGTAAGCCCCCAAAAAATGACTCTGTCAAGGGACTTCGTAGCCAAACTGGTTCATCTTTCTGACCGCAGTATGAAACATGCAAAAATCGGCTCTTCCCTCAAGGCAAAAGCAGCCAAGCGCATTTGATGGCGAAAAATGCACACAGCGTGTCCACTCAATCATTGACGTACCAGCCCCTCGCGTCTTGCGAAAACAAAGTTCAACGCAATACTTTGTTTTTCAAATACGGTCGCACCGGGGAGACCTAAAGTTTCCAGAAGACCCTGTCACTCAGCATCTTTTGCCAAGCCTATTTGCCTCAAGAGATTAGCGTACTTGTTGAACGTGCATCTCATGTATTCGACTACAAGCAAACAGAGCCTGACATCCACTCTGTTTCACAGAAGAACGGCATCCTTAATCGCTCAGATGGCTGCTCAACAGATTCATGCTCTTTCTCACGATTGGACAGGGACCTTTTTGCGCCTAAAGCGCTAAGTACGATATACCCAGCCCCATCAATATTTTCCCCTAGGTGGACGATGTCAGAGTGTCACTCTCAGCGTTCTGCGGAAAATCAATGTGCGGTCGAGTATAGCTGCCGTTTTGGCGTCCGAGACTCACGAACCGACACTTGGAGATACTGCGTGGGCGTTCTAAACGTCCAATACAAAAGTTCGACAAACAACATCGCAGGGCATCGGCTTTTATGCTGCGGTCAAAAAAAAATTCCGCGTGTACGGATTCTCATACTATCCTTCAAACTCTCTAACCACAAAGTACCAGGCGTTCCTGTCGCTTTACAATTCTTCGGGGCATCCTCGCATCCTTTTCATTCGTCGCTGGCTAACATAAGCCAGATGCTCTGTATCGCGAGGATTTTAGCTGCAACTCGCATGAATTGACCGATAGTATTGTAATCCGTACACGAGGAAAAAAAATTGCCACTCGCTATTACTGACTTTCGTTCGCAAAAATGTCAGCTTGCTGCTGGCTAATGCTCTGCGTAAAGCAAGGGAAACGAGAGAGCGTCAAAAGCTTGGCCTGCATCAAAACTGCGCTCGAATGCACGGTCAAGCAGTCCGTGTGCCTGCATCTTGCCTTCACTTGTTTTTCGGCCTATGCAAGCCCCAATTCCTGGGCGAACGCTCCGTCCCGGAATTGGGGCTTGACAAAGACAGTCGCAAATGCTCGGCTCTGACATCTCAAAAACGCTGTTCGCCATGGCGACAGGGGACCTGGCGCAAAAAGGTCTCCAGGCTACACAAGCCTCCAGCACGACCAAGGATCGCAGCTTTGAACTTTGTAAAGTAGCGCAAGGTCTTCGGATGGGACACTTGTACGAAAGGCACAAGTCGGCAGTCATCGAAAAAGACTGAACATGCTCGAAAAAAGGCCAGCAACGGCATTGAGCAGAAAGGAACCCGCGCCAAACGACGTTTTTGTCTTCTGCAGCGTGCCTTCAATGTAGAGGGGAAAACGCGGCAGTCCCTTCATATCCACCTCCAGGGTCGAGTCAACCGTCTGCTTTTTCAGATTGAGTTCCCCCCGGCCGGTTACGTGCAACGTCTTGCTTGTGAGCGCTATATTCTTGCTCTCGATAATGCCATTTGCGATCGTCCCAGAGGCCTGAAGCGCATCAAAGGATACTGAGGAGCCCTGCGGTTTTCTCTTGGCATTAAGCGCCTGGTAGATACCATCGGCTATGCGGAAGGACCAGGAGCCGAAAAGACGCACAGGAAGCTCTGCAAAGGAGGGAAAGGCAGCTCTTAGGGACCCTGAGACATAGCCCTGCCCCTCCATTGCCGCCTTCTCCATAAGAGATTCCGAGACGCGCGCGAGATTTGCCTTTTCAAGTATGATTGATGTGTGCAGCGAGTAGCCCTTATGAAAAAGCAGGGTCATATTGGCTGTAATCCAGCCGTCAAAAAGTCGGCCGCGCGCTTGCGTGCAGGTCAGAACACTGCGCTCAAGCACAAGGGGAACGCGCACGTCGGAAAGCACGAATTTTTTGACCTTGAGTCGCCTGACAAGGACGGACCCCTGGACAAAGAGGGCGTCCAGCTCGCGGAAATCGGGTGGCTTCTCTGATGAATTCTGCGCACTTGTGGGAAAATCATCGAAGGATAGGGTCTCGACTGTGAGCGTGGGCAAAAGTTTTATCTGCCGGCCAAACTCGAGGCCAAAACTTCCCCCAACCTGCCCAAGCTTTGTTGTCAGGCGCAAATCAGAAAAAGTGGCTTTCTGCAGCGTCGCCTGCAGTTGCGCTGTGCCGCGCACAGACGAAAAACTGTCCGGCAGGGAGATTTGTGATCCTCTAAGCTGGCTAATAAGTCCCGAAAGATTGGGGACATCCCACGAGCCCTTTGCGAGAAACGTGAGTTCCTTGCGTGTCAAAACATCCACATTCCCAGAAAAAGCCGCATCACCCGCCTGAAAGCGGGACTCAGCAAGACGGAAAAGAGACTGCTGGGGAAGCCAGGAGACTATTGTGCTGCCCTTGCAGGAAAAAGTGCGCGAGGCGCTCTGGGTCAAACTTGCCGAAAATGTCGCAGGAATCCCCTGGAGTGCAAAACCGCTTGAATCGGCAGTTTCCCCAAACCAAAGTTTTCCCACACCCTGAAGCTCCGCTCTCGCTTGGCCGAAATCAAATGTACCCCGCCATTGCCCGTCTATCCCAAGCATGCTCTGTTTCCACTGCCCAGATTTCAGCGGGTCCAGCCGCAGCTGGCATGAAGAGAAGGAAAAGCCTTTGGAACTCCCAAATGCCAGCTCCCCATGCTTGGCATCAACGCGCACCGAGCCGCGCAGCTGGCGTAAAAAATCGTCGAGCTCTGTGCCCGAGCTTGTGATCGCAACCTGAGCAGTCCACTTGCCCTTCCGGATTGGAATACGCGGCAAGGCATTTCCAAGAGGCGCGCCATTGACCTCAGACACAAGGAGTTTTATGGCATAGGTCACAGTGTCAAGGCCACCTAAAGCGCAGGAGCCCTGCACATGCCCGTCGTAGAGCTTGGCTTGCGCGTCGATCACAACAGGACTATCCCGCCCCTTGACAGGGCCTGGGTGAATCTGCACAGCAGCAGACTCTAAGACAAGCGGTCCATAGAGGACACGATCTGCTCCTAGGCGTATGTCATAGCCGACAGAAGAACCTGAGGAATCCGATGTTTCGGGAGTAAGCGGCGGGTGAGCAAAGTTAAGGGGCGCTGGCAGGACTGCTCCGGCTTCCGGTATGCCGCGGATGAGATTGACCTTAGGCGCCTTCATGTCAAGAAAAACGACAGGCCGACTCCAGTCAGAGACACCTCCGACACCGGAAAAAAAGGATCCTGCGCACTTAGCCTTCACGGATTTGACAACAAGTTTTTGCGCATCAAGGTCAAAAACAATGGATCCGTCCTGGACTGTGTCAAGCGTACGCTGGAGCCCAGGAGGAAGCCCCCGCGCAAAACCAAGCCACTCGGTAAGACTTACGCGCGCAACAGTAAGCGTCCCAGAAAGAGATCGGTCAGGATGATTGTAGCTTCCAACGAGCTTGACAGAATCCCTTTTCCCAAGCGTCGCGGCAAGACCTGCGAAGTGGACAGCCTGCCATCCCCGCTCAACCCGCATGGGCCCCTTGCAGGAAAAAGGAATGCCGCCGACAGCAATATGCCCACGAATAGAATGGTCAAAGTGAAGCGCCCCTTTCTCCGCGCGAACTGCTGTTTTGACAAGCATGTCACGGATTCCTGGAAGTCCGGTTAAGCGTGCCTTAACAATGCCTCGCGAATGCTCGGAAAAGAAATCTTCGAGGTCAATTCCGCCCTCAAAGAAAAAATCCTGAACACGAACGGTCTCTGTCGCCATGGCGATTGTGAGCGAACTCACAAACATGTCGCCGCGCACAGACTTATTTGGCTGTGCAACAAGAGTGCAGTCAATCCCCTGGACACGCAGATTCGACTTCGACTTCACGGAAAGAGATCCGTTCACAACAGTGAAGGTTGTGCTGACAGGAAGAAAACGGCTGAAAAAATCATCCAGAGCCTCGCGCGGATTGGTCTCAGATTCTGCTGTATCGTGATCGCCTGTTGCGATCGCAAACTTCGGATCCTCGAGCGCGAGGTAGTCGAGGGCCAGGGTGCCTGTCATAAGACTCACAAGCGAGGGCTCAGCGACTATGCGCTTAACTGTGCAGGAAAATGTCCCACCCTCCGTTGCGAGATTGTCTGCGGTGACAACTGGCCAGGGCGAAAAAATGATGTCTATCGAATCAAGAGAAAAAGGCTGGCCAAGTTTCTCCTGAACCATGAGTACAAAGCGATCCGTGAGAAGTTTTTCGTTTCGCTCAGCCCAAAGATGAACCAGAGCGAAGAGGAAAAGAAGGCCAGCGAATGAAAACAAAAGACTTTTCCAGATGAGACGGAAGGTTTTTTTGCCTATCATTCGCTAGTTCTTCTTGTCTTTCTGCGGATCGATATCAAGATCGAGTTTGAGACCATCGTCCGCAAGCGGAGCAGGGGTCTCGGCAAAATCAAGCTTTAAAAGCGCATCAGCCTGCTGTGCTATAGGATCCGCTTCCTTTGCGGGCGATCCGCAAGGCTCAGGCTGAAAAAGCTTAAGCCGCGAATCAAGGGCGCGCAAAAGAAGGCGCATCTCCGCATGCTCGTCGCGAAGGGTATGCGCAATTTTCTCCTGCGCATACAAAAGGTAGAGCAAAACGGCGACAACACAGAGAAAACCAAGAAAAATAAAGAGCATGAAGGGTAACATAGCTGTTTGACCTAACGATAATTTACAACATCAAGGAAACCACATGGGAAACATACAGGACGCAATGATGGTCTTTGCCGATAAAGACGGGCAAATATACGATCATCCCGCGCTGCGCATGGTCTGCCGCAAGGGGCGGGAATGGTCTCTTCCGCATCCCTCTGAGCTTATGCCTCTTCCCGAAGAAAGTGAACTCTTTTTCCTGCCCGGCCGCAAGGCAGTCGGTCTCAATCCAGAAACAGGCGAAATAGAGTGCGACGACAATTTCGCTGTTGCCGCATTCATCGCGCCCGCACACACGATTTCCGCGCACCCAGCCTACAGCACACAGAAAGACGCGCCCATTCTCCCCCTCTTTGCGTATTGCGCTGTCGGCTTTGCAGACGGTCGCTTTGTCGTCTCAGCTCATCGGGTTGATCCAGACAAGCGCCAGGAATTCGCGCAAATCAAACGCTCAGCAATTGAGCGAGGGGCAAGGAATCTATTGCGCAGCTATCCGAAAAACCGACTTGTCCGGCACATCCTAAACAACTGCGTTGCGCGCTACGATTGCCCGGCAGCGCGCAATTTCGCGCTTGGCCGCTATGAAGCGCCTCTGCCGACCTCAAGAACATGCAATGCCCGATGTCTTGGCTGCATCTCAGAACAGGAAGAGAACGCAGCCATTCACAATACCCCGCAATGCCGCTTAACCTTCACGCCGACTCCCGCTGAGATAGCCCAAGTCATGACAATTCACGCGCAAAGGGAGCGTTCCACCCCAATTTTTTCCTTTGGCCAGGGCTGCGAGGGAGATCCCCTGCAAAATGCCGAGCTTCTCCGCGAAAGCATTGCCCTCTACCGCAAAGACGGGCACGGCACAATAAACTGCAATACCAATGGCTCAAGGCCTGAGGTCATATCCGATCTTGCGTGCGCAGGACTGACAAGCATACGAGTCAGCATAAACAGCGCGCGGGAAAAACTCTACCAGCGTTACTACAGGCCGCACGGCTATGATTTTTCGGCAATAGAGGAGACAGTGAGTACAGCGCGGAGCCTTGGACT
This sequence comes from Desulfovibrionaceae bacterium, assembly GCA_017454105.1. Taxonomy (GTDB): domain Bacteria; phylum Desulfobacterota; class Desulfovibrionia; order Desulfovibrionales; family Desulfovibrionaceae; genus Desulfovibrio. The sequence goes on from JAFTDR010000271.1 coordinate 23,292, forward strand.
CTTTGTCTCACTCAATCTGCTCTTTTTTCCAGGTATCACGGACACGGAGGAGGAGATCGAAGCGCTGACAAATCTCATAGCCAAGGGGGTCAGCATGATTCAGCTTAGGAATTTGAATATTGATCCCGAATGGTATATACAATCTATGGCTGACGAGACACCAAAGGACACGTTTGGCATGGGTCTTTCCACCTTCATGAAGCGTCTTAAAGCAAACAGCCCCTGGCTGCGCTTTGGCTACTTTAACCCCTGGCTCGGTGACAAAGCGGTCACAGAGTGGAATCATTAGCTAAGCCCCGATCGTTTGGCCGCCATACCGTACAATTTGCCTGGCTTAACGCTAGAACTCGCAATGAGACAAGCGCACGTGATTTCACGCGGGGCCGCTTACGAGTGCAGCCGATCGCATCGACAGCTCCCCCCTACGGAACAATGCCCCGCGATTAGTTTTTGCTGTTTGGCGTATGGGGGACAAGCGATGCCAGGAATGTACGCTTTAATGACGTTCGCAATAGATGTGCTTGCCAAGCGATTCCACACCTTGCAATCAACCACCTGCATGCAAGACACGTATCCGATCGCGGGGGACAGTGGAATGCACTTTTCAGCCGACTCTTATGCTATCTCTCCAATGGAAGAATGCGGATTATTGGAAACTGTTGACCCGTGAAGCGTATACTCAAGGCATGTATACGCTTCCCTGAGCATGGGACTCTGGAGCCAAACTGCCCGCAGTAGACAGTTGACCTGCGGGCGGATACCAATACACTTCTGCAAACGAGCAGATCCTCTGTCACAATACAGAAAAAGGAACGTATATGCGCAGAAAAAAAACAAAAGAACCTTCATCAGAAATGTATGATGAAGTTAAAACAGTAGAAAATTTTGGAAAATGGTTCATGGAAAACAATGATAAAAGAATCACTTATATAAAAGCTTTCTTTGGAGATGTTGAATTATTTAAAAAAGTACAAAAACTCCCAATCAATTTTAGTGTATATTTAACATCATGTTTTTTCGAATATATTATCTCTTTACCCGAAGTTCAAAATAGCGATTTTTTAGTATACCTAGATAAAAACAAAATATCGAAAGCCGGTCTCGAGTATATAAGAAACTTAAAAGGAACACATTTATCAATATACAAAATTGAAGAAGCAACAAAAGATTTTCTTCACGTAAAGGATTGCCTAAACGCCGAGCATACACAATTTGCTCTGACAATGCGGTCGAAACAATTATTTCAAAATGATGTCTATGGAGTGCTACGCGTCTACAAGGCAGAGAATGCGTACTACTTGCCTATGGCTATTTTCCCTTAGGAACTGTAAAAAAGTATCTTGACATTGTTGTCGAAACTGCCAGGCAGTTTCGACAACAGAATTGAACGTTATTTTTAATAAACTTAAGCTTTACATTAAGAGACTGATATTTCTCGGAATACCAGAGATGAGGA
>JAFTDR010000272.1 GCA_017454105.1 Desulfovibrionaceae bacterium
GGCCTGCTCCGCAAGTTCCTTCATGCGGATGAGCTTTTCGTCGATGACGCCAAGCGAGCCATCAGCAACCTGAATCATTGAAATGGCGTCATTGGCGTTGCGCGCTCCCTGGTGGAAGGCCGCAATGTCTGCGCGCTGCAATTCGCGGATAGCGAGACCGGCTGCGTCGTCAGCGGCTGAATTGACACGGAGTCCCGTTGACAGTCGCTGCGTAGATGTCGCAAGGTTAGAATAGTGAGAATTTAAATTACGGGCGACATTGGCAGCCATTAAGTTGTGGTTGACTACGAGCGACATAGCATAACTCCATAGATTGATTTTGCGTGTTGTTGTCAACCTATTAGCAAGACGCGTGCCATACTCTGTCTATCTACAGACGGAGAGGATCATCGCGTTGGGAGAGTGCTACTATATGTCGGAAATACGTTTTTTTCGGGCAAAAATTTCCACTTGGGCGGTATATCGTTCACAGGGTAGAAATCGATGAAAAGCGGCGCTACCCGAGCAAAAGCGACACGAGTAGATATACTGCGTCCAGAAAAAAGTTGCCACTTAGAGTTGAAAATGTTTGACTCAGTGCGGTTTTTTTTGCAAAAATATTATTTTTTTCTTGCTGAAGTAGAGTAGGGATTGCGCTAAAGAGAAAGAGTCCCATGCCCCTTTTTTTCGCCTGAGAGGCACTGTTCTCTGTTGGACAGTATTTGTTCGCTTAAAAAAGAGAGTGCGAGAGGTATACTTGGCGTCACAATGATTCTTCCCGTGCCGGCCAATCGAGGTCGCCTCTTTTGGCCGCGCAGGGAAAATCGAAACGCGCGATTGTGTGTATGGTTTGCGAGGCGGCCAGATGGACAGCTCCCCGAGCAAGGCGAAGGCTTCACAGTGGATACGCGCAAAAAAAAAGGGCCTCGGAAGAAGCCCTTACGATTGAGGCACCCAACGCAAACGACCAAGAAGACGCTGCTGATACACAGTCCAAAGTCTGACTCCATAACGAACCAAGCAAGTGAGATGGAGGGAAAATTGCTACAATCCCAAACTGCTCAAGCAGTTTTCCCAGCTGCGAACCTGGAATAGCACGGTCGCAAATAGCATCAAGCGCCTTGTCCGCGAGCGCAGCAATTTCTCGATGCTGCGTCACCTCGCCGCCTGAAGTATGACTTTTTGCCTCCGAAACCTCTTTGGCTCCTATTTTGGCAATCATCTTGTCTCTACTATCAGTCTCTGTAGGAAGGATGTGTTGTATGGCACTCTTAGCCCGCTCACGAGACATGATTTGCACCACTTACAGTAGCGATCCGCTCGTGGAGAAAATCGGACAAAGAAGTATCGAGATTTGAAGGAACAACAGTGGGACACAAGCGCTCAACAGCCTCCTTTGCGTACGCCAAAATCTTATCAGCGTCGTTGCGTTCGTCATATGAGCGTACGGAGATGTCTTCATGCTTCGTCAATTGCAACTGACCCTCATCCCCGCACGCAGTACGATAGGATACTGAGCAAAATTGCGAATCACAATCACCATGCGCCCATTGAAGCCTGGGTGTATACACGCTGCGGCTGAGGCGTCTAAGCCACATCTGGCCAAACTATTCCGGTTGAATATATTGCCAGACATAAACGATGGAATACGTAATTCCTCGGCCGAGTACCCAGTGACAAACTGTCCAGGCTGAAGCTCATAGCCCAAGTCTGTGATGTCATGCACACTGAGAGAACTTTGTATTTGTTGAAAGCTGCTGTCGGCTGCATCAAGGTGAGTCAATGTCATTGTTTCCAATGTATGATGCAGCGTTAAATCAATACTGGCAGGCCTCACGTTACTGGGGTTCAAGGGTGATATGCAGAGTTCTCCGCTGTGTATGGCAGACAAAATCTCCCTGTCGTTCATAATGCCCATGACAGAAACCTCTGCGTAGCCATCCTCTTTGCTGCCATCATAGCTCACGTTCTCTTGCGCGGCAATCAGTTCAACTTTTTGGCCCTTCTCGTATGTCCACAGGTACTACTGCCAAACCCTTTGGGGTACTGTCTTTCGGTTGTCTGGATCTCAAAGGCCTTTCTACCCGCCCCTTGTACAAAAACGGAGAGCCGGCTGGTTATTGGACTTCTACGCATATCTTTCGGGGTTCCTGTGACGGCTTTTAGCCTAAGTCGGGCCAAAGTATGGGCTAGGATCAATTTTCGCCACCAACTGCTCTCGTTCGGGATTTTCCAGGCAACAACCACCCACTCTGCTCACATAAACGAGAAAGGAGCTTTTTTAGTCTTGTTTTGGAGGGCACAGCAAAGCATCAGGCCCCAAACACTTCCTTCGCGCGTTCCATGGCACGCATGGCAGAGACTTCAAAGGGGCAGCGATCCTCACAGGACCCACACTGTAGACATTCACCGGCCTTGTGTTCTAAGGCGGCATAATGCTCACGCAGAGTTTCTGGAACGCTCTTTTGCGCAAGAGCCAGATTGAGCAGTTTTGTCACGTAGGCCACATTGATGCCCGCAGGACAGGGGGCGCAGTGGCCACAGTACATGCAGTGGCCTTTCCAGCTCATGCGCGGGAAGGAGGCCAATTGTTTTGCGTAATCCTTTTCTTCGTCACTCGCCAGGGCGTAGGTAAGATTTTCCTCAAGTTCCGCAAGTGTGTGCGCGCCTGTCATAACCGATGCGACGCCCGGTCTGTCTAAGGCGTAGCGTATGCACTGGTAGGGGGTGAGCGCCACACCGGCCAGGGAGCGCTCTGCATGCAGAAGGTCGCCTCCGCCAAAAGCCTTCATGACAGTTATGCCCACGCCTAGGCGCTGACAGGTTTCATAGAGATTTTGTCTGTCAGGATCCATGTTTAAGAGATTGCCCTTGTACAGTTCCCTATTCCAGAGCTGCTCCACATCTTCATTGGCCGGCTGCAGATCATAACAGGGATTGATTGAAAAGAGCAGGACGTCAATGGCTCCGCTTTCAATGGCTGCCAGAGCTACTTTCGGATTATGGCTTGAGAGGCCGAGCGCGCGGATAGTTCCGCTTTTTTTGAGTTGAAGCGCGTAGGGCAGGACGTCCCCGTCTGCGACACCGCGCCAGTCGTCTAAAGAGTCCACATAATGTATCATGCCGATATCAAGCGTGTCGGTTCCAAGCCGTGTCAGCTGATCGTCAAAGCCAGCCCTAACTTCGTCCATAAGGCGGGTCCTCTTGTACTGCCCATCTTTCCAGATGGTGCAGAGATGGGCCTCAAGCACGAATTTGTCGCGTCTGCCGCGTAAGGCGCGGCCAAGGGCTGTGCGCATTTCTGGATTTGGAGAATAGAGGTCTATGCCATTTGCCCCGTGTTTTTCCATCATGTCGAGTGCGTCTTGGACAAAGGCTTCCGGCTTGCCGAGTAGGCCTTCGCAGCCGAGACTGATTTCGCTGATACGCAAAGCCGAGCGTCCCAATGAACGGTATTCCATAGAATATCCCCTTTTTCTGCAGTGTGCGTTGGTTTTTAGCCAGGTTGATTCATTGCTATACTCTAGCCAGAAACAAACCGACTGTTTTGCGAACGAAAGTCGGCTCTAGAGTTTGGTATATTCGACTTCAAGTGGCAACTTTTTTTCTGACCCCAGTATACAAAAAACTTTTTGTGCAATCTTTGCCAGCCATAAAAAAAGCCCAAAACGGGCTTTTTTTATGGCTACCACCAGTACAGGGGGTATTTGCGGTTTTTTGCGAGATTGTTGAACAGCACGGCTAAAAGCAGCATGATGCAGGATCCAAGCAGGCAGGGAAGAAAAACATAGGTGTAGCCAAGGGCGCGCACCTGTTCTCCGCCTATGACAGCGATGAGGGCCGTTGCGCCTCCAGGTGGGTGGAGCGTTTCGGTCATGTGCATTAGGGCAATTGCTGTCGCGACAGCGAGTGCGGCCGTAAGCCATATGGGGGAGGGCAGAAGACTTGCGCAGGTGACGCCGACAAAGGCCGAGACAACGTGTCCGCCGACAAGATTGCGTGGCTGGGCGAGGGGGCTGCGTATCGCGCCGAAGGCAAGCACAGCCGAGGCGCCGAAGGAGCCGATAAGCAGATTTGCGTGTAACGGATCCATAAGGGCGTGGTCCAGAAGACCGATGAGCGCAATCGCTATGGCCGCTCCGAGCCATGAGAGAAGAATTTCGGATGCGCCTGCGCGTGGGGGACGCGTGCCGCCTCCGCGCATTTTTTGGAAGTAGTTCATCAGAAAAACCCAAGAGTGTTCAGAAGATCGGTTCGTGAGACAATGCCTACAAGTTTTTTATCCGCGTCGATGACAGGGAGGCGGTTAATCGCTTTTGTGTGGATTATGTCGAGCATGGCTGCAAGCGAGGTCTCTTTCTGCACACAAATCGCTTCCTTAGTCATAATTGTGTCGACAGGGACGCTTAGGGCATTGGGTTCGATCGGCTTTTCAAGCACAGCTTTGAGCAGATGCATGGGCGATGGTCTGCGCGTGCCGCCGACAAGGCGGGCGATATCCGTTTCGGAGAGTACACCAACGATCTGCCCATCTTCCAGGGCGACCGGGGCTCCCGAGATATTGTGTTCGTCAAAGAAACGGACAGCGTCAGCGCAGGTCATAGATGGGCGAATGGAGAGGACAGGGGTGGACATGATCTGAGCCGCTGTCCGCTCTTCAAAGAAGCGGGCGCGGGCCTCGGCGTAGGCTTTTGTGTAGAGTTCCCGAAAATCGTCTGGAGTTATGTCCAGGAAACTTCCGAATTCGCGCATGGCCTTCATGACATCGCTGTCGTCAGGCATGGCGGGGGGGATACGGGGTTTTTCAGTGCGTCGCATGCCTCACTCCTTTCCCTTCTTTTGTTTTTCTCCCTTTTTCTTGTCACTTTTTTTCAGATTCTGCTTGACCGGGGCCGGGCGTGGACGGCTGCGCTCAATGGCGCGCAGTTCTTTTTTCGCGTCCGGATCCCCGTTTTTTGCTGCAAGACGGTACCACTGGACGGCCTCCTGGTGGTTTGCCGGAACGCCTGTGCCCTGATCGTAGAGGACGCCAAGACTGTACTGGGCTGAGGGCTCATTTTGCTCTGCCGCCATGCGGTACCATTTGACGGCCTGCTCGTAGTCCTGGGCTATGCCTCGTCCCTGTTCGTACATGACGCCGAGATTGTACTGCGCGACAGGATAGGACTGGTCGGCCGCGCGCTTGTACCAGGCAAGAGCCTTGTCTGGCGACTGGGCGACTCCCTTGCCCTCGGCATACATGTAGGCGAGATTGTTTTGCGCCTTGACATGTTCCTGCTCGGCCGCTTTTTCAAGCCAGTGGACAGCCTGCGTGTCGCTTTGCAGCTCGCCTTTGCAGTTTGCATACATCCAGCCAAGCGAATACTGCGCGTCGGCTAAACCCTGCTGCGCCGCTTTTGTAAACCATTCGATGGCACTCGCCTCGTTTTTCTGGACACCTCGGCCATGGGCGTACATATAGCCGAGATTGTATTGCGCAATGGCTATGCCCTCCTCGGCCGCCTTTCTAAACCAGGTGACAGCTTCCCTGTAGTCGCGCCGCACCCCTTCCCCTTGAGCGAGCGCTTTGCCCCAGGCTGTCTGGGCGCGCACATCGCCTTTTTTGGCCGCTTTGCGGAAGAGCTGGGCTGCGGCAGTTGCGTTTGCGCGCGTGCCCTTGCCCTGAAGGGTCAGGTAGCCTAGAACGTACATGGCCTCAGGCGATTCCCGGTCGGCTAAAGGCTTGAGCAGGGCGACCGCTTCCTTATAGTTTTTCTGGTCGAGCTTTTCCTGGATTACGCGGAATGTTTCCTGGATGTCTTCTTTTGGCTCCTTAAGGTCCTTCAGATCCTGTGGCTTTTCTTTTTGAGTCGGTTCTGGGGCAGGATCGTTTATGGCAGAAGCGTGTGTCGGGAAAAGAAGAAGCGGAAGGAGAAAGAATGGAAGGAAAAGACTTGCTTTCATAGATTTTTGAGTGTTTTTCGCCACAGGGCTGTTTCATTGGTCTTTGAGGTTTGGGCGTACTGTTTGACAAAGCGCGCCCGCGCGTTTTGCCGTTTGGGCGCCTGCCACCAGGTCTGGATATCGGGCCAGATGGCCGCGATCTCTTGGGCACAGGCTTCCGGTGTCGCAAACCAGATGCCCGCACAGAAGAGTTCTTCGAAATAGGCTAAACAAGTATCTGTGAGTTGCCACTGGTCTTTGGCAAAGTAGAGGACAAGCGGAACGTTTGCCGCCATGGCCTCAAGCAATGTTGTGCCGTGGTGGTCAAGGACAAGCAATTTGCTTGCGAGCAAGTGGTCTGTGAGCGGCCCTGTACACCGGGCAAGCCCAGGATGGGCGCGGGCAAGCCACGGGTAGTCTTCAAGAGAGGAGGGGAGCGGGAAATAGGGTCTGTAGACTACGTGTCTTTGCAATTCTTTAGGCAATGCGTCAAGAAAACGTTTTTTGGCCGCGCGGTAGTCGAGCATCTCTGTCGGATTTGGATGCGAATCAAGCCGGTAATTATAGAGGGGCATTTCTGTGCCGACAAAGAGTATTGTGTCCGTCCTCTCGACGTGAGCATTCTTGATGCGCGCAAGCTGCGGGTACGGGAGCGGCAGGAAACGACAGGGGGTATCGGCATATTCCGACCAACCCCAGGTGATGAAGCAGTGCTGGCTGTATTCGACAAGAGCTGTACGGCAGTGTGTGCGGACCTGTCCGTAGTTTCCGCCGTGCTGGACAAAGAACAGTCTGTGTCCTTTTGCGCGCGCAATCGCTAGACTTTGGCGGTAGCTTGCGTCCTCATAGGCGGCAATGCTTGCACAGCGCAGTCGGGGATGTTTTGTTCTTGAAATGGCTCTTGGGTGCGCAAGGTCTGTTAGGGAGCGGATACACGATGCGCGGATAATGGGCATGGGATCAAAAGTGAGCCCAAGTTTCTTAAGGCTATCGCCTGCCCCAGCGTTTTCGTAAAGCGGGTGGGAGCGATCGGGAGTGCGCGTTGTGTGCAGAAGGGCAAGAGAAAAGAGCAGGCTCTGAAAGAGCGAGACGCCTTTGAGATGGGGGAAGGGTAGGCAACGAATGAGAGCGCGGAAGCGCGCTCTAAAGCTCTTCTTTTTCTCCCTGGCCTTGGTTTGCGCAACCATTGGGCCCGAAACGCATTCCCACAGAGGGGGAAGGTCGCTTTGCGCAAGGAGGATTGAGAAAAGCCAGGTATTGTACTCTGTCCCAAGGGCCCCGCGCAGAGTGAAGTCCTCTTCATCGACAAAGGCAAAATCTGGGGCGATTGGGCGAATCTCTATGCGCAGTTTTTCTGTGGAAAAACGCTCTTTGAGCGCGACAATTCTCTGCCAGCGCTCAACAATCTGCTCGCAGACCTGCGCAAGAGAGGGGAGGAGAAGCGTCTCCCAATAGATCGCAGGGAGGTTATTTCCCGGAGCAAGAGTGTCCGCAAGCGGGCCAAGCGTCCTTTGGCAGAGAGCCGTCACAGCCCGAAGGGGCTCTTGCGCATCTGACCATTTGGGTTCTGGGGCAAGGGTAAAACGCTTTTCAAAGTCTGGGAACTCCGCTTCTCTTCCGGCAAAGCACCAGGGACCCATGGCGAGGACGCACTTTGGATCTGCGCCATAGGGCATTGGGCCAAGAATGAGGTCACGTGTCTTTGTCATAGACGCTAGCTCGAAAAAAGTTTCGTGCAAAGAGATGTATACCCAGCTGCATAATGATTTTCCTTGGGCAAGGTCGCCGCAGGAAGAATCATTGTGACGCCGAGTATACGTGAGAAAATACCCGGCCGCGTACGAGTTTTTCTATTTTCCCGCTATTCAGACTGTTTGCAACTCTCTTTCTGCCCGCAGGGGGCCATAGATTGGGCTCTGTGCGGAGACGCATGGCTGTATACTGCGGTCAGAAAAAATAGTGGTACGTGGAGTTGAAAATACAAGGTTTGCAAAAATGTCAGTTCGTTTTTGGCTTAATGGCCTGTCTCTTCAAGATCGGACCAGGTGAGAATATGGTCGCAGTCAAGATCGTGGCGGACGCGCATGCCAATCACTGTGTCGTAGAAGGAGGGGGCAATGCCGTAGGCTGGGCGCTTCCAGGTCAGATCGTCGGCTTTTAGGAGTTCGCCTTTTTTGACTGCCCGCTTGGTGACAAGAGAGCGCCGCGCGTTTCTGCGCGCAGTCTCCTCTTCGGGCAGGGAGCGGACGGTGTAGGGGCCGATGCTTGTCAAAATGTCCGTCATCCTTTTTTTGAAGGCCTTGAGGTCCTCTTTGTCCATTGCGTGGTAGTGATCGTTGCCAGGCAGGGTTTTATCAAAGGTAAAATGCTTTTCAAGGATGCGGGCGCCGAGCAGAGCCGCTGTTTCAAGTATCTGCATGCTCCCAGGCAGTGTGTGGTCTGAGTAGCCAATTGTGTGGTTTGGAAAATGCTGGCGCAGGGCCACGATCATGCCGAGGGCCGCGTTGGCATCTTCGGTTGGGTAGTTTAAAACACAGTGGAGGAGGGCTAAGGGATTGCCTTCTTTCTCTATCCAGTCAACGGCCTGGGCGATCTCGGCAAGCGAGGAGGCGCCAGTTGAGAGGATTATGGGTTTTCCGAAACTGCAGAGAATGCGGATAAAGGGCTTATTTGTGATGTCTGAGGAGGAGATTTTGAAGACATCCATGAGATCGTTTAAAAAATGCGCGGAGTCCACGTCAAAGGGCGTTGAGAGAAAGGTTATGCCGACTTTGTCGCAGTGGCGTTTCATTTCCTCGCATTCTTTTTTCCAGAAGGAATCGTGTTTCTTAAACAGCTCGTACTGGCTCTTGGTTGTCTCCTTTGTGGTGTCCCAGTATGCGGGCGAGTTTTTCGAGGCAAGGGTTTCCGCCTTATAGGTCTGAAATTTTATGGCGTGGGCCCCGCCCTCGCAGGCCTCATCGATTAGGCGTTTGGCCTTGTCCATGTCGCCCTCATGATTTACGCCTGCCTCGGCGATAATGTAGGGCATGGAGAGTTCACTTTGCTCTGGAACAAAAAAATCGTTGATACGCATGCTCAATCTCTCTTTTTGCAGGAAAGGGACCGTAAGGCACGTTCGCTTAAAAAAAAATTTCGCTTCAGACCTTATGATGTTGCGAAATCTGACGATACAGATTTCTGAGGACTTTCTCAAGGGAGTCTTTTCACTGTTTTTCTCTGCACTTTCTCTTGCGGTACTCCCAAGTGTGGTGTAGAATTGCGGCCTGTTTCATGGATGAAACGAAGGTAGGTACGCTATGGCAAATGCGGTACGCGTGTATTTTCGCCCGAGGCGACAGGAAGTTAATCAAGGGCGACTTGTAGTGGAGCTGTATGATGGAGCGCTCAATTATTTGAAGCAGGCGCGAGACAAGCTTGTTGCAAGCAAGTATGCTGAGCGAAACCAGCTGATCAATAGGGCTGTCGCCATCATAGCCGAGCTTGCGCGCTCGCTCGACATGCAGTCTGGAGGCGATCTTGCAGTCAAACTGAATAATCTCTATCTGCTTTGTTCCTCGCGTCTTTTAACCATGAATGAGCGTCTAAGCGTTGAGGATTTAGAGAGTGTTGTGGCTATACTGACAAGACTTCGTAGAATTTACGCCCAGTTCCCCGAGGTGCGCTCCTCTCCGTGCGTCGTTACGGGCCTAGCACAGAATGGAGAGTAAGCCGGATTCCCTGTATGCTAAACAGTACGAAGGCGATACAATGAGCTGTCTTTTGTGCAGCTCATTTTTTTTTGCCTTTTTTTGTCACGCCAAAATTTGGGCTCTTAAGAGAGCCTAGGCCATTTTTTTGTGTCTGTCCCCGGTCTCTTGCCTTGCTCTTTAAGAGACCGCGGGGATAGTCGCCCAAAAAAAGAAAGCCCGCGCAGACTTGCGCGGACAATACCAAGAGCGGCCATTTTGGGCGTGCACAAAAAAAATGGGGCTTTGCCCCCATAGCGCTGGATGACAAAGCCCGCAGACTGTTTATTAATACCTGGGTGGACGAGGTGCGCGCGGTTTGGCCTCATTAACGCGCAGGGTACGTCCGCCAAAGCTGTAGTTTTCGAGAGCCTCGATGGCCGCTGTGGCTGGCTCGTCTTCCATTTCAACGAAACCAAAACCGCGGGCGCGACCTGTCTCTCTATCGCTGATCAGTTTGACTGACAGAACTTCTCCATAGGTCTGAAAAAGTTCACGTACCTGATCCTCGGTGGCCGACCAGGGAAGATTCCCGACATAGATGGACTTAGACATGCAATAAACCTCTTAAAGAAACACTGTGCACTGCGTAGCCCCCGATAAAACTGATTACCGGCACGCATATGCGGGCAATAAAGCACTCTTTATGGGCTTTGTCAACGGGGAAAAGCACCTTTTTTCAGAAATTTGTTTGCGCCTAATCTCTTGACAAAGCCTCAGCCTTCAGACTGGGCGACCGCCCAGTCGTTGGTCATATTTTCAAAGGATGTGTACTGAGACCGAAACAGGAGTTCTGCGACACCTGTCGGTCCGTTCCGCTGTTTGCCGATAATGATTTCAGCTTTCTGATTTGGCGGCCTCTCTGAGGGATCCTTAATCTTGTAGACATCATCCCTGTAGATGAACATGATGATGTCCGCATCCTGCTCAATAGCCCCTGACTCGCGCAGATCCGAGAGCTGAGGGCGTTTGTCGTCCCTTGACCGCTCCTCAACTTTCCGGTTGAGCTGCGAGAGAGCGACAACAGGAATGTTTAAGTCCTTGGCAATGGCCTTCAATGTCCGGGAAATGTCGGAAATCTCAAGTTCACGCGATTCTTTCGCCCGCGGACTGCGCATAAGCTGGAGATAGTCGACGAGGACAAGCCCTATGTCATGGCGGGCTTTCAGCCGTCTCACCCGCGCGCGCAGATCCATTGTCGAGAGAGTTGCTGTGTCGTCAATGTAGATCTTCGCCCTGTTCAGATCCTCGGCCGCTGTGTAGAGCGCATTCCAGTCTTCTTCCGTGAGTCTGTAGGCCTGTCGTAATTTCGACATGTCGACATGGGCCTTGAGTGAGAGCATACGCTGGACAAGCTGTTCCCGGCTCATTTCAAGCGAGAAAATGGCTACCGGCGTCTCATCAGCGGAGAGGGCTGCGTTTACGGCAAGCGATAGGGCGAAGGCAGTCTTGCCCATGGAGGGGCGGGCAGCCACGATAATCAGATCCGAGGCCTGGAGGCCGGCTGTTAAGCGGTCCAGGGCGGTAAATCCAGTCGTGACTCCTGTCAGCTCGTTGTGCTTGTCCGAGGCCTGAGCTAGGTGGTCAAAGAGATTGCTTATGATCTGCGGGGTCGATTCGATGTTTCTCTGATCGGCCCGCTCGGCAAGAAGAAAAATGGACTGCTCCGACTCGTCAAGGAGGCTTGTGATGTCGTCATGGGTCTCGTAGCAGGAGCCGATGATCGTGGAGCATGTGGCGATCATCGCGCGCTGTATGGCCTTGTTGCGCACAACAGTTGCGTAGAACTCGACATGCACAGCACTCACTATCGACATCGCAAGTTCGGAGAGATACCCAGCTCCGCCGCTTTTCTCGTAGAGATTGAGCGCTTTGAGCTGCTCCGCGCAGGAGACAATGTTGCAGGGCTGATCTTTCTCGTAGATTGCGAGAAAAGCCTGGTAGATGGCCGCATGGCGGGGATCGTAGAAATCTTCCGGTGTGCGTATGATGTCGATGACACTCGAGGCGCTCTCCGAGCTTGTCAGAATTGCCGAGAGAACAGCCGCCTCGGCGTCCGTGTTGTGTGGGGGAATGCGGGCGCTCTCCGCAGTCCTTCTCTCAGGTACAGAGGCTCCTCTGGGCCCGTGGCCAGAGGAGCTCTGCGGGCGGAATTGGCTCATTCTTGACCCTGAGGCGATTGCGCTTCAGTGTCTTTTTCGGGAGCAGATGGCTCTTCCTCTTCCTTCTTCTGATCGGACACAACCGAAACTTTGATGTGCGCGATGACTGTCGGATGAAGGCGGACGCGCACCGTATGCTCGCCTAAGGTGCGGATCGGCGCATCAAGCAGGATACGCCGCCGGTCGACCTCTTCTCCCAGCTGGGCTAAAGTGTCGCCGATAATGCTTGTCGTGACTGAGCCATAGAGCTTGTCATTGTCGCCGACATGCATCGGAATGACGATATTGAGTGCCTCAAGACGCGTCTGAAGGGCCTCTGCTGCGGCGCGCTGCTCGTCCATGCGCGCCTGCAGTTTCTTGCGCTCAAGCTCGAAATTCTTCAGGTTCGCAGGGCTTGCGATCATGGCAAGGCCTTGGGGCAAAAGGTAGTTGCGGCCGTAGCCCGGTTTCACCGTGACCACATCGCCTAAAGAGCCGAGATTTTCGACGTCGGCGCGAAGTATGAGTTTCATGGCGCCTCCCTCCTAAATCATGCTCTTTTTCTTGATCTGAGAATCGTGGATGGCCGTGTAGATCATAAGAGCCATCTGCCGCGCCCTCTTGATTTCCTGAGTTAAGAGGCGCTGGTGGTGGGCGCAGGTGCCTGTGATGCGGCGGGCGATAATCTTGCCCCGTTCATTGACAAAATCGCGCAGAATGTCAGGACGCTTGTAGTTGAGCGGGAGCTCTGCGTCGGCGCAGAAACGGCAGTATTTGCGGCGCTGAGGAAAACGTTTTTTGTAGGCCATTACGCGACCTCCTCCTCGGCGACGTTGTCAGCCAGTTTCACGGTCATGAACTTGAAAATGCCGTCGCTATTGCGGATATTGCGCTCAAGCTCCGCAACAAGTGGGGCAGGGCCCGTGTATTCCAAGCGGACATAGTAGCCGCGCATGACCTTGTTGACCGGATAGGCAAGATCACGCATGCCCCAGTGGTCCGTTGTCACCATTTTTCCGCCTTCCCGCTCAATAACGCCGATAAGGGTATTGAGCAGACTTTCCCTAGGCTCACTCCCAAGTTCTGGGGAGAGCAGCAAGAGGGTTTCAAATTTTCGCATGCAGGGGTCTCCTTATGGATTAGCAGCCCGTACAAAATGCATGAGCAAGGAAGGTGCGATACTAGCTGCAAACACTCTGTGGGTCAAGAAAAATATCGTGGGTTTGCGCGCAAAAGGCGTATTATTTGGCTTTAGGCGCGCCTTTGTCCTGCCATTCGGCTATGGGTGCCCTGAAGGTGAGAATGCATTCCGTATCATTGACGGTCTGCTCGACACCCAGGATGTCGCGCGGGGCGTAGTTGAGTATTGCCTGGTAGCTGTGTAAGCCCTTGAGTTGTTCCTCATGGTCTTGAAAATCGATGTACAGGTAGGTGTTTTCAAGATCCTGGGCTGTTGAGCGCAGAAAAGCGTGAACGGCGCGCCGCGCGCCCTCCTTTCCCTCTCTCACCATGGCGGCGTAAATATCCAGCTGCTTGCCTCCGCTTGTCATAAGGACAGGCACAAAGCGGTAGCCGGAATCAAGCCAGCCATTGATAAGCGGCGAGGTCTTTTTGGGCTCAAGGCTTATCAAGTCTATCGAGAGCAGACGGTCGCTTCTGAAATTGAAGCGCTGATACCACGACACCTTGAAGAAGGGCACTGGGGTCGGGCGACAGAGACTGTCGAGGGAATTGTCGCATTCGACGGCGAGTGAGCGGGCGCGGACGTCCTTGTAGGACATGCCGTAGTAGTAGCCATCGTAGAGTTCTATTTTCGGGGCGTCGCTTTCACAGGCCGCCGCAAGAAGAAGAAGGATAACCAGGAAGCAACGAACAGCCATATTCTGATCCTTCGCGCATAAGCTGCCGCTTTTTTTTAAGCTTACGGCTTTTTCGGCAGACACGGTTGGCCCACGGCAACTTTTGGCGCGGTCTCTCCGCCCGCCTGCAGAAGTTCCGCAAGATGCGTGCGGGCGAGATCGACTTCCTTAGGCCCGACCGACGGCATGTCGGGGGGACGCGTTCCCTTGAAATCATTGCCCTCCTCAACAACAACAAGGGCAGCCGCCATTCTCCCCATAACGCAGAAAAAGCGCCGCGCATCCCAGCCCTTATTCTGTATCCACTTTGCTGCGGCTGCGGAATACTTGAAATCAGGCTGACCTCGCGTAAGGGATGGGTGGGCCTCTTCGTGGTTCGCGCTCGCCCAGGCGCGAAACTCAGGGAGAAGGACCAGGAAGCGTTTCAGTTCTCCTTCAGTCACTTGGGCCTGTTTGTCGTAGACCGTGATGCGGGTTTCGTGTTTTTTGGGGGCCGCGCACGCAGATGTAAGAATGGTTGCCTCTGCAAGAAGGGGCAAAAAAGCGACAGGGAGTATGAGTGAGAGGGCTGTGCGCATTGTACGCTCAGTACTGGACTGCGGAGAGTTTTGAGAGCTTGTTCATATTATGATAGCTTTCAATGTAGCGCAGTGTTCCGGTTTTCGCACGGATGACAAGCGAATGGGTGATAGCGTGGTTTGCCTGGTAGTGGACACCGTGGAGGAAATCACCGCTTGAAATGCCCGTAGCGGCAAAGAAGCAGTCGTCTGTGCGGATAAGAGCGCTGGTTGTCAGGACTTCTCTCAGGTCAATACCCGCCTCCTGTATGGCCTCTTTCTCCACATAGGACTGGGGATCGAGACGAGCGATGATTTCGCCGCCCATGCCCTTGATGGCGCAGGCTGAAATGACACCTTCCGGTGTTCCGCCTGTGCCCATCATAATGTCCACTTCGCTGCGCGGATCGGTTGCCATGAGCGCTCCCGCCACATCGCCGTCTGTTTGCAACTGGATGCGGGCGCCTGCTTTGCGTATGGCCGCGATCAGGTCCTTGTGGCGCGGTTTGTCGAGAACAAAGACAATAATGTCCTGGACGGACTTGCCGAGAGCCTTCGCGATGTTTGAGAGATTGACGTGGACTGGCGCGTCGATGTCAATGACATTGCGCGCCTCGTGCGGCACGACAAGTTTGCGCATATAGTAGCTTGGACCTGGATTGAACATGCTTCCCTGCGGCGCGACACCGATAACTGAAATCGCATTCGGACGGCCGAAGGCCAGAAGATTTGTGCCTTCCACCGGATCGACCGCCACGTCAAGCTTCGGTCCCTCTCCTGTGCCCACATGCTCGGAATTCATGAGCATGGGCGCGTTGTCCTTTTCGCCTTCACCGATAATCACGGTTCCGTCGATGGGCAGGGCGGAAAAACTGTTGCGCATGGCCTCAACGGCTGCGCCGTCCCCAGCGTTTTTATCGCCGCGTCCGAGCCAGCGAGCGGAGGCGAGCGCTGCCGCCTCGGTTATGCGGACTATGTCTAAGGCCAAATTTCGTTCCGGTGCTTCTGCCATACGGCCCCCTTGAATATAAACATGAATATAAAAGGATAGGATACTCTGGTCAGAAAAGGCGCAACAGACAGTGCGCGGGAAATTTTTTTTACGGCCAAAGTATATTATGGAAGAAGTATAGGGAATGCCGTGCAAAAAAGCAACGCCATGGCAGTCTCTTGCCTTTTTTCTTGGCTTGCCCTATTGCTAGGGCATGGTTTTTATGTATACAAGTAGCAATTGCGAGCGCTCTATGGCCTCGTACGTGTTTGCGGGCCGCACGCGCACCAGTCTGTAATCCCAAAAATACGGCTCCATCCGCTTTTTGGAGGGAGTGACCGTTTGACGGACCGAAGCTCTAATGAATGAATGCACTTTTTCCCCCTCTTCCTGCCATATCAATCTCTCGGCACTCACCCGCAACTTTTTCCGCATGGGGGATCCGGCAGGACTCCTTCCTGTGATCAAATCCGACGCCTACGGCCATGGACTTATGCCGGTTGCCCGGGCTCTCGACAAAGCGGGCGCCCTCAATTTCGCAGTCGGCACCGTGAGCGAGGCCTGTGCCCTGCGCAAGGCGGGCTTTCATCAGAAAATTGTCCCGCTCCTTGGCGCGCAGACACTTGAGGAGTGGACGCTCTCCTTTGCTCTCCATATCACAACGCCGGTTGTCGACATGGATTCGCTTAAGCGCGCGGCCCACTGCTGTCCCGATCATATGACCTTTCCCATCGCCATAGCCTGCAATACAGGTATGGGCCGTCTTGGTTTTTCCGTTGAGGACATGCCGGACCTCTTAGAGGCCCTCCACCGCTATCCCATGCTTGTGCCGGAGCTTGCCTTCTCCCATCTCGCCTGCGCTGACATGCCAAGTGAGGAGGCCTACACCTTTGCGCAGGAAGAGCGCTTTGTGAGCATGACAAACGCTCTTCGGGCCTTCTTCCCTGATCTTTCCCGCAGTCTTTGTAATTCTGCGGCCTATGCCAGTGCGGGAGAGGATCGTTTTGAACTCGCTCGCCCAGGCATAACGCTCTATGGCGGCAATCCTTTCGTGGGAACGCCCTATGCGGACAAGGCCTCTGATTTCGAATGGGTCATGAGTGTTTGCGCACCCATTCTGCAAGTCCGCGCACTGCGATCTGGAGAGAGCGTCTCCTACGGCCGCACCTTCACCGCGACGCACGACATGAAGGCCGCGGTCATCGGCATAGGCTATGCCTCGGGTTTTGACCGGGGACTTTCGAATGCTTGTGATGTCTTAATTCATGGGCGGCGCTGCCATCAGATTGGCCGTGTCTGCATGGGCATGATTATGGCTGATGTCACAGGTGTCGGCGCAGTCGAGCCTGGGGATCTGGCCTGGATACTAGGCGGGGATCCGCAGCCTGGCCAGCGTATAATCACTGCCCAGGAGATGGCTGACGCGCTTGGCACAATTTCCTACGAAGTTCTCTGCCGTTTTGGGATGAGCAATCAGAGAATTTATCATTAGGATTACTTCGAATTACGAATGGTGATAGGGCGTGTTCCTTAGGATCGTCTCCGCGCGGTAGAGCTGCTCAAGCAAAACGAGCCGCGCCATTTCGTGGGGCAAGGTCATGGGGGAGAGGGAGAGGAGCATGCGGGCGGATTTAAGTATGCTTTCGTCAAGCCCATACGGTCCCCCGATGATAAAGGTCACTGTGCCGTATCCCCCCGTGTCAAGATCGCGGATGCGCCCCGCAAGAGCCTTTGATGTGAGCAATTGTCCGCGCTCATCAAGGACAAAGGGGATTGCGTCGCTGGCCATGGCTTTTTTTAAGCGCAGCCCCTCGTCGTGGCGCATTTTTTCCTTTGGGAGCGTGGAATCGCGTATTTCGGTCACACTGAGTGCGCGCCATTTTTCAAGGCGCGAACGGTACAAGGCTGTGCCCTCAATGGCAAAGGCCTGTTTTAGTTTGCCAACGCAGAGTATATGAAAAGGTCTTCCGGCCATGGTTCATTCCCTCTATGCGGATAGAATTCTGTCTGAAACGCAGGCTCTTTCCCTGATGCGCGCAGGCGGCATTCTTCTTTTTCCGACGGAAACCTTGTATGCCATCGGGACGAACTGCGCATCCCTCTCGGCTTTAGCTGCGATCTGTGCGCTCAAAGATCGCCCACCCAACAAGCCACTGCCGCTCGCAGCGGCCGATTGCTGTCAGGTGCATGCCCTCTGCCGCACTGAATCCTGTTGCGATGCGCTTTTTGCGCTCTGGCCAGCTCCCCTCACAGTCATTCTTCCCTTGCGGGAGCCTGCGAGCCTGCCTTTGTGTGTGCAGAATGCGCAAGGGGAGGTCGCGATACGGGTGAGTCCCCATCCCATAGTTCGGGCTCTCGCAGCCTATGCGCCTATAACGGTGAGCAGCGCAAATCGCGCAGGATGCCCGCCGGCCAGGGGACTTTCCACGCTTGATCCCGCTCTGTGCGCAGGGATAGCTGAGTCAGGTCTTCCGTGGGGCATGCTCGCGGGCTCTGTTGGCCGATCCTCTTTGCCGTCAACCATTGTGCGCCCTCAAGACGGAGCCATTCGCGTGCTTAGGACAGGAGTCTTTCCGCTCAATCTTTTGCGCGAAGCGGGCTTCTCCCTTTTGCCTGAGACATGAGGCTTTGACGATTTTTTTGGAGACTGTATGCAGAAAACGCGAACATGTCCGCATTGCGGCCAGGCTTTGTCCCTCTATGCGAATCCCTATCCCACAGCTGATGTCATAATCTATGAGCCTGCGCTAGGGATTGTCATTATCAAGCGCGCCAATCCGCCGGTCGGCTATGCCTTTCCAGGCGGATTTATCGAAGAGGGGGAGTTCGCCGAGGAGGCTGCGCGGCGCGAGATGCTCGAGGAGACCGGCCTTGATGTCACGCTCAAGGGCCTTTTGGGACTGTATTCTGATCCGAGCCGCGATCCGCGCTTTCACACATTGACAGCCGTCTATGTCGGGACACCGAAGGATGTCGGCGCATTGAAAGCCGGCGACGACGCGGCGGGCGCGGCCTTTTATCCTCTGGACGCGCTTCCTCAGCCCTTGGTCTTTGATCACGCGCGCATAATCCAGGATTTCTGCGAGTACCTTGAGGGCAAAAGGCCGCTTGTCCCTCTTGAGCGGAGCTATCGAATGCGGGAGGGACTGTAATGGCCTGGTCCTCTCTCGCCCGTTGCGTGAAGGATCTTGAACAGGCCGGGCAGCTTCGGCGCATCGAGGTTGAACTCGATCCCTATCTGGAAATTGCCGCTGTGCAGCGCAGGGTTTTTGCCGCAAAAGGCCCGGCCCTTCTCTTCACCAATGTCCGCGGGACGCCTTTTCCCATGGTCGCCAATCTCTTTGGCACCATGGACCGGCTGTATTATATTTTCCGCAACGAAATCCCTTTAATTAGGCGTTTTCTTGACCAGGCAGGCGGGATTGCCTCTTTTTTTGAGCATCCGTTTAAGAATGTTAGAAATATCGTGTCCATGGCCGGGCGCCTGCTCACTATGGGCACGCGGTCGATGCGCGCAAGAAGCGCGCCAGTTCTCGCAAACACCTGCACAAAGGCGGATCTGCCCCATCTTGTGAGCTGGCCCTTGGATGGCGGGGCTTTTATCACCCTGCCCCTTGTCTACAGCGAGGATCCCGCATCTCCTGGGCTTTCTAGCTCGAATCTTGGGATGTACCGCATACAGCTAAGCGGCAACAAGCATACCGAGAGCGAGATGGGCGTCCACTATCAAATTCACCGTGGCCTTGGTGTCCACCACGCCCATGCGCTTGCGCGCGGCATACCTCTGCCTGTCACCGTCTATGTGGGCGGGCCGCCCGCTTTAACCATCGCAGCTGTTATGCCCCTGCCCGAGGGCATAAGCGAATTGCGCTTTGCCGGTTTGCTTGGTGGCCAGGGAGTGTCTCTCACCAAGACGAGCGATGCGGGGCTTCCCATACTCTGTGATGCCGATTTTTGTATTCAAGGCGTTCTTGGGCCAGTCGTTAAGCCTGAGGGCCCGTTCGGGGATCATGTCGGCTACTACAGCCTGCAGCATGATTTTCCCGTGCTTTCAGTGCGGAAAATAACGCACAGGACAAACGCCATTTGGCCTTTCACAACAGTCGGCCGGCCGCCGCAAGAGGATTCGGTTTTGGGCGCCTTTATTCACGAGCTGACCGCGCCCTTTGTTTCCCGCGTTTTTCCAGGCATACGCGCCGTGCATGCCGTGGATGCGGCAGGCGTCCATCCCCTGCTGCTCGCTTTAGCCGACGATCGCTACACCCCGTATGCGGCGACACGCAAGCCAAGAGAGCTTTTGACCCAGGCGCTTCATCTGCTTGGGAACACGCAGACTGCACTTGCGAAATACCTTTTGATTGCGGCCAGGGAGGATGTGTCGCTCTCTGTCGCTGACGTTCCAGGGTTTTTGCGGCATGTTCTTGAGCGCACCGATTTTTCAACGGATTTGCATTTTCTGGCAGCCATGCCTGGGGACACGCTCGACTACACAGGGACAGACCTCAATGAGGGCTCAAAACTGATTTGGGCTGTCGCTGGCGAGAAGCGGCGGACGCTTGGCAGTGAGTATCTGGATCTTCCAGCCCTACCCCGCATACCGAGGGCGGCTCTTGCCGGCCAGGGTATCCTTGTTCTTGAGGGACCTCTGCACAATTGTCCAAGAGGTGAGCAGGATCCTGAGCTTTTTGTGCTTTGCGACATGCTCGCCGAGTGGGAGGGGGCTTCGCAGTTTCCCCTGGTCGTTCTTGTGGACAATCTTGCGCGCGCGACGGCCTCCTTTGAGAATTTTCTCTGGATTACGTTCACGCGTTCCGACCCGGCCTGCGATTGCTACGGCGGCAGGGAATGTGTTCGGGCAAAAAAGTGGAGCTGTCAAGCGCCGCTGCTCATCGACGCGAGGAAAAAGGCTTTTCATCCTGCCCCGCTTGTCGAGGATTCGGTGACAACAGAGCATATCAATCAATTGGCCGGCCCTGGCGGACCACTGGCAGGGCTCTGGTAAATACGCTCCCACATACCCCCGATTCTTTGGAGTATACTGCGGTCAGGAAAAAATTGACATTTTTCGTGTCGAATCGCCCCCCAGGATTGCCTCATCTTTGCCGGAGTACACGCGAGCTAAGGCATACTCTTAAAAAGTAAAACTTTTTTTCTGCCCAGAGTATACATGTGGGCTAAGAGTACTCTCGTACTGAGAGTTGGATTGTTGCGCATTTTCTCAGTCAAAATAAAAGAACCTTTGCAGTACACGCAGTTCTTAGGGGAGCGCAGATTCTCAGCAATTTTTCCAGTATGCTGAGAAATTCGTCAAAAATCAGGTATCAAGGGTCTCAATGGTATCAATGGTATGAAGGGAGGACCTCATGCTAAAGCACGCCCTTGTTTTGAGTGCATTGTTGGGCATTGGCGGTCTTGGCTGCGCAATCGATTCGTGCGCGCAGGATAGTGTGCCACAGCCGCTCTTTCTTGCCCAGCATATGCCACAGGACCATATGCCGCCACCACCAAAACCAGGACATATGCCGCAGGACCATATGGCGCCGCCACCCAAGCCTGGGCATACGCCACCACCCGGCCATATGGCGCCACCGCCAAAGCCTGGACAGCCTGGCCATATGGCACCGCCGCCAAAGCCTGGTCATACACCGCCCGGGCATATGGCACCGCCACCCAAACCTGGACATGTGTCACAGAATGACCATATGCCACCACCACCCAAACCTGGACAGCCCGGCCATATGGCACCACCGCCAAAGCCTGGTTATACACCGCCCGGGCATATGGCACCGCCACCAAAGCCTGGTCATACCCCGCATGGGCATATGGCACCACCGCCAAAGCCCGGGCATACACCGCCAGGCCATATGGCACCGCCACCAAAGCCTGGTCATACCCCGCATGGGCATATGGCACCACCGCCAAAGCCCGGGCATACACCGCCAGGCCA
>JAFTDR010000025.1 GCA_017454105.1 Desulfovibrionaceae bacterium
CGTGCAGGGTATGGAGCGTCTTGCCGAATGCCTTGATCCGTCAACTCCTGCCTGGGGCACAATAAAGAAAGATGCGGCCGAAGCCTGGTATTTCTACGGGAAAATACCCAATGGTCAGGCGAAACGTGCAGCGCTTAAGGCCTGGGTTGAGAAGGCAGCCAGTGAAGGCGATATACAGGCAATGCGCTGGCTCAAAGAGATGCACTAAGGGGTAGCCTCGTTGCCAAGATGCGCATGAGATAGCCGCGAGAGCCGAGACGATGGCTCTCGCGGCTCCTCTTCGTACTGTACGCGAGGAGTGCGTACTCGGTCTTTTGGACGATTGTGTCTAGGCCAAAAGAGTTTGTGCGGGCATACCGTCGTGCGCCCACACAAGCCGTCTTCTTAGGTAAGCAGACGGGTATTTGTACCATTACAAAAAGACATTGGAGGCGGCGCATCCTCCTTAGGCCTTTTGGCCTTGGGTCGTACGCGCTGAATATTTGATGAAACGACCTCTGCGTGAATTTGACAGTCTTCTTTTGGTTTTCTTGTGTTTTTGTGCAATCTTTGCAGGCGGCCTTATCTTCCAAAAGGACGCGGCCTATGCTGCCCAGCCTCTTCTGCAGGAGGGCAAACGCACGGTCTTTCAGCGTGTTGTCTCCAATCCCAGAGCCGTCCTCTACGCTGATCCTACGGGGCAGGTCGCTTTGGGAAAACCGCGCACCTTCACCACATTCTATGTGTACGCGCGCAAGGAGGGCATGCTGCGTGTGGGTGTCTCGACAACTGAGCCGCAGGGCTGGCTTAAGGAAGAGGACGCGACAGAGTGGCCGCAGGCCATAACCATGGTCTTTACCGATCAAATGGGGCGGGAGCCCGTGCTTTTCTTTAAAAGCCACAAGGATCTGGAAGATCTTTGCGCAGCGCAAAGCATAAAGGACACTGTGGAACAGTATGTCACCCTGTTTGGCTCAAAGAACGCCCGCGTGCCCAAGGATTGTCCTGTGATCGCAACCGAGCCTCTGGAGAAGGATGGCCAAATTTCGCAGAAAGATTTTTATCTGCTCCCAGTACTTACGATTGACACGCAGTTTAAGGACGATGCCAAGGGTATGCAGCTCTTAGAGGTGGCCTGCCTTGATCCCGGCATTCCGAATGCTGAAGATTCGGCGAAAAAAGACGCTGAGCCCTCTCGGGCAGAGGTCATGCGCACAGGTATTGTCTTTGTGGTCGACACAACAATCTCCATGAAGCCGTATATCGAGCAGACAAAAGCGATTATTCGCGATATTTTTGACCGCATTCAAAATTCCCCAACAAAGGACAGCATTGCCTTTGCCGTCATAGCCTTTCGCAGCAATCCCCAAATCCGTCCGAAGACCGAATACAATACCCGCGTAATCAGCGATTTTATCTCAGTCAATGAGCGTGATACACTTGAAGGCCTCCTTGAGCAGCTTGAGGAATGCCGCGCCTCAACCCATAATTTCGACGAGGACTCGCTCGCCGGTGTGAAGGAGGCCGTTGATGCGCTCTCCTGGTCGTCGGTTGACGGCAAAATCATCCTTCTTGTGACCGATGCTGGCCCATTGGCTGGGACAGATTCGACCGCAAAGACAGGGATGAGCCCTGAAGGTATGGCCGATTATCTGCGTACAAACGGTATTTTTCTGACAGCTTTGCATGTGAAAACCCCGAAGGGCAAAAGCGATCATCCCTACGCGGAAAAAAGCTATCGTGAACTCTCGAAGCTTAGCAATAACCGCTCAAGCTACATTGCGATTGACGCGCCAAACCCACAGAGGGGCGCTCAGAATTTTCAGAAGGTCGGCATGGTAGTTGCGAATATCTTCTGCAAAATAGCGGAAGATCAGCTGAAGGGCGCAAACGCTCACAAGCCAAAGGCGCACGATGCGCC
>JAFTDR010000273.1 GCA_017454105.1 Desulfovibrionaceae bacterium
GGAGTTAACTGAAATGTCATACCAATACGTTGATGAAGCTGAAAGAGAGTACTATACGAAGTGGAAGAAGGATTTAATTAATAATGCTTATAATTATGGTAAAAATGATGGTAAGAATGATGCATCCATACAAATCGCAAGAAATCTTGCCTCTATGGGGATGGATATTGATACGATAGTCCTTGCTACTGGGCTTTCGAGAAACGATGTACAAACTGTTCTGCAAGCTAACCCATAGGACTCATTGTAACAGTTGCTTGACTAATCGACGTACAGACAGGGTTCGATGGGTGCTTCCATTTTCTAGGTATATTGAACTTCGTGGTACACAAAGCTATCAATCTATGCGCATCCATCGTGAAACAGCGTGTGTGAATGTGTGACTACGCCCTTGCCTGAGATTACAAGCCTGAAACCATGAGTCTCACACACATAAGAGTTGTGTGGAATGGGTGTATAGCGGCTGAAGCTGCTCTAGACCTTTTATAATGCCTCCACACAGCTAACCTGTGATCCAAAGATCCCGTGGTTACTTCGCTTCCGTGACATTGGGACTCTTCTTGCCATTTGAAGCTATTTGCCTGTTGTATCAAGCAAACAGTCTGTTTGGCACTTTATGCAACAAACTAAACACCTCATTCAGTGTGATTTCTTGAGCTGGAGGTATTTCTGTTGTACATTTGTGCCTACGGAGCCAGTCCCACTGAGAGCCGATTCCCACTGTATGACTCTTTCTGAGATGTGTTTCGTGTCAAGTCGAAAGCAATTTGGATGCAGAAAGACTGGTTACCGACTTGTATTTCTGTACCCTGAGAATGTGGATAGCATCGTTGCCTTGGGTGTTCGAGCATTTGAACTGAGTTTTTCTCTACGATCTACGCTTGTCAGATCTTTCGCAGAGAATCAGAGTTTGTACGCACCTTGCTTGATCCAGTGCGCCTGCAAGAATTCTGCCTGCTTTCACGACTTTTTGGAACTCATGAATGTGTCAGAGTCCGATACTCTTGCTATTACGATTTGCCGAAAATATTTACCATATTCCCATTCTATAAATATTTTTAAACAGACTCATAAAGTATACCTCATTTCAAGTATGGTACCGCAGCACTTCCCATTCAACTCTGAGTTTGTTGGCGTATATTCTCGTCAAAACGTAATATCAAGAGATATACTCGGCGTTGAAAAGATTTTCCCTCTGTCCTCTCCGCCCCCTTGCCTTTTTTCTAATTTTCACCTAATGAGCCTTTAGATTAAATCTGGAGGTTTTTTACGATGGCAAAAAAGAGAAAAAAGGCTCCTCAACAAAACTGCGTGGCCATGGAAGATCGTTACCTGCATGGTATTGTGTATTAGGTTTGTGCATATCTAAGCATGTTCATGCCAAGGACTCTCGCTGTTCGACTTGTATGCATTCTCTTTGTGGCTTGCAGCATGTCCAATAAGAGGATAGCTGCCCTTGCCGATTGCCATACCAAAACTGTCAGAAATCTGCGTAAGCGGATGGATTATGAACCCGTAAGCGAGCTTATGGTCATTGCCAAAGGCAGTGGGCGTAAACCCAAAGCCAATGCGGAAATAAAAACGCAAATCATTGAAAAAGTAAAAGCTGGTACGTTCTTGCCTTTGGCAGATTGCCGACATGATAAAGATAAGCTTTGCCCTGACGATTTCGGAGTCTGCTGTCTCGAAGCTTTTGAAAGAGTTCAATATCTGAGTCTCAAGAGTGGCTCTTTGCCCTTAAAAGCCGACGTTGAGGAACAAAGGAAATTTTACGACAACACACTTCATCCCTTGATGGAGAAAGCCAAAAGTGGCGAATGCGTGTTGCTCTTTGGAGATGCTTCACACTTCGTTATGGGCTGTGATTTTCTCGGTTCTTTTTATGGTCTCTTTCGCAAATTTATGAAAACTCTCTCAGGCCGTAAGCGATACAATGTCCTCGGCATGCTGAATTTTGCAACAAAAGTAGTGCATACAGTAACCAACGATACATACATCACCGCTACAGAGGTCTGCAAAATGCTGATTATACTGGAGGAGTACTACAGGGGGCGCACGATAACCCTTATTCTCGACAATGCTCGGTATCAAAAATGTAAGGCAGTTATGAATTTGGCCAAGCAGTTGAATATTGAGTTGATTTTTATCCCTCCCTACAGCCCAAACCTCAATCTTATCGAGCGTTTTTGGAAATTTGTAAAGGCAGAATTGCGCACGAAGTTCTATGATGATTTTTCTGAATTTTGCGCTGCAATAGACGGCATCATTGCCAGTTCAGTAGGCGAAAACAGAGCAAGAGTGGAAACACTCATCGGCGAAAAGGTGCAGCTTTTCGACAACCTTCAACAGGTATCGGAACACTTTTTTGAGCAGAGACGGAAGTCAAACGAGGAAAAAGCCGCCTAAACGGCCGTAGAAGAGACTTTTTGTCGATGGTACCGAGTTTTTCTCATTTTTAAAAAGAGAAAAACGGCACCATCTTTTGTTGCGCCCAAAATTTGGCACAAAGGGTACAAATCGAACGATGAGATGCCAAAACCACACTCTTTGGCGTGCGGTAATACTTTCTGGATGACATTGCGGAGTAAAAATCTCTCAGATGCCCACTTCAAAGGGAAAATATTTTCGCTGCCGAGTATAATTTGCAAATCATTTGCAAATGCTGTTCTTTCAGATTTGCAATTTAATCCAATACCTGATTTTACACTAACCTCTCCAGTCTTTAGCCCTGTTACGTATAATGCTAAGGCTACATATTTTGACGTTCAGGGCATGACATCAAATTTAGATCAGATAGATTTTGAAATTCAAAGAAGAAA
>JAFTDR010000274.1 GCA_017454105.1 Desulfovibrionaceae bacterium
AACAGGATGGTATCGCCACAGGCGCGGCTGCTTATGCAGTTGCTCCCTGTCATTCCTGGAATTAGACAGCACGCCTTGCGTTCCCTCACATGGCAGGATGTTGATCTTGAGGCAGGGATTGTGACGGTTGCGGCGCGAGACGGAAACAAAACTAGAGAAGGATACGTCATTCCCCTGCCAAGAAGAAGCCTTGAGCTATTACGTCGATACGCAAAGTTGCAGCTTGATGATGTTTATTGTTTCCCTTCAGCAAACGAAACAAACAAAGCAGGGTATCTCAGCGATGCAGCTCTTTACAGTATAACGTGTCATGCAGGAATAGAAGGTCATTGTTTACATGGCTGGCGTACTGCGATGAAGACTTTAGCTGTTGAGCATGGAGTACCGCTTCTGCTGACAGATTTAGCTTTGGGGCACAAGGTTGAGCGCAGTTCGGACGCTGTATATAACAGGTCAAACTTCCTCGAGTCGCTGCGAATCCTATATCAATGGTGGGAAGATTTTCTCATCTCCCTGCGGGATGGGCAGCCTGTTTCAGAATGGCCTGGCATATCGTCGATGTGAGAGCGAAAGCAGATGATTCAAGATCCGAAGAACTGCATAGGTTTTGGTGCGCTGGTGAGCAGGTGGGGAGATACAGATTTATTGCTGAGACTCGTAAATAATAATGAACTTCAATCGTACCTGCTTGTAAGCAGTGGCAAAAATTTTATAGAGATCAAGCCACTGGAAGAGAGTTTTTTTTATAAAAAAGGCGATACTCTCTATCACGATAAAGACGACAATTTTCTACACAAAAAAATAATGGCAGAAGGTGATTTTGTTTTTTCTTGGAAAAAGAAGTATGTGGCAGGTGTCGATGAAATTTTTTTCATATTTGATGAAGTTTTGATGATTGAGAAAGAAAAGTCTTTTCTTTTTGAAAAAATCAATGGGGGCAATACATATAAAGAGCAAATCGCGCAATTAGAAAATAAACTCAAAATAGAGAAGAATCGCAGGGAAGAGCTTGAAACTCTGATGGGAGAGGTCGCGCCTAGGAGAAAATATTCATACTTGAAAATCATTAAGAGGTTTTGCGACTGTCAGAGCATGGAGGAGCATGCAGAGGCAAAAAAAATACTTTCAAGGGCGACTGGTTCGCATGCAATGAACAAGTTTTACGACATGCACGAATCCACATTGCGAGATATCTGGGCGGAGATTCAAAAACTGTCGTAGGTTTATTGTTAGGTCTTTTAGGTTTTTTGACTCAAAACAAAAAAATCATGTCATATAGTAGCTTGTCTGTTTTTTTGCGGGCAAGCTATTTTTTTTTGTTCACCAAAAATCAATGGAGACTCAAGACATGCAAAAGAAATGCCAAGATCAAAAAAGTCATGTAGATAGAGGACTTAGGGTCAAGGAAGCTGCGGCAATGCTGGGGATTAGCGTATCGACACTGTGGAGGTTGACGCGCCAAGGCCGGATTCAAAATAGAAGGTTGAGTGATCGCTGCACGGTTTGGTTGGAGTCTGAAATTTTGAACTTCCTGCAGGGGTGAAAGCGCGTAAAAAAAATGGCCTCAATCAGCTGTTACTCTGTTGAGGCCACAAGGGAATTTTTATGGTCAGCAAGAGTGTACAACATGGATTCAATATAGGCAAGATCGCAGAAAGCAACATGTACCGGCAGCACGCTGAATTTCTCGCAATGGGAGAAACAAAACAGGGCACGGCTCCCCTTCCTGCCAAAAAATCAGATGACAGGCTTCAAGAGACTATTGTAGTACCGCGATTTACTATGTTGAACGCGGTCGAGCTTGATGCTTACGATTTTCCGCCTAGTAAACCAATAATTGAGCCGATACTAAAAGAACGTGAGTTAATGATGATTCACGCCACAAGAGGCCTTGGGAAAACGTTATTCTCCCTGCAAATGGCAATACACATTGCGGCTGGCAAGGATTTTCTCAAGTGGAAAGTACCCATGTCTCATAGGGTGCTATATATAGACGGAGAAATGCAAGGCTCCGCAATTCAACAGCGATTTAGGAAATCTTTGAGTTGGGCAGGTGTAGATGCAAGTACAATCAAAGATACGTTCAGCATGGTGACACCTGATGTCAATGACAGGATGTACAATCTGAGTATGCAGGAAGGTCAGCAAGCTATTCTATCAGATCTGAATAGATTCGATGTACTGTTCATCGATAGCTACTTAACACTCGCAAATCATGGTCGCGTCAATGATGCTGAGAGTTTTGAGCCGATGCAAGACTTGCTACTTAAGTTGAGAAAGGAGGGCAAGTCGGTTGTTTTCTTGCATCATGACTCGAAGAACGGCTCACAATTAGGGAGCATCCACAAAGAAACTATATTAGAAACAGTGATTGCGCTTTCTCCCCTGCCTGATCAAGAAGATGTTGAGATGGCGGGAACGTCATTCAGACTTACTTTTGAAAAAAACAGAAATTTTTACGGGGAAGATGCGGTTGGCCTCAAAGTCGATATAAGGCAGGACGTAGGCTTTCTTTATTCTGCTCTCGAAGATTATCAAGATCAAAAAATTCAAGAGCTGGTATCGGCGGGAATGAAGCAAGAGCAAATTGCTGAGGCGCTGGTAATTGCACAATCGACTGTATCGCGACGATGTAAAGCTCTGAGAATATCAACAAAGACAAGGTCAAAATGATTTATGCACTTATCCATTCCCTAAGATTTGCGAGATGCATAAAACGCTATTCACTGAATATTTCTGTGAATATTTTGTGGATAATTGGCTACTGACAAGGGTTCACGTGCATAAAGCGTGAATAAAGCGTGAATAAGGCGTGAATAAAATGGGGGTGTTTTATTCACTGTTTTATTCACGCGTGATGGGGGGATATGGTGCAAACAATTCTCGAGCTCTACAGGAATGATTTATCAGCTGAGAGACAAAAAAATAAAGTCACAGACCTAGAAAAGCTCCCCTAGCTCCCCTAAAAATTTGAAAATGAATTTCAGAAATTTAGGGGAGATAGGGGAAAAACATAGGGGGTACAGATTTATTTTTTTTAGAGCAGGGGGGAATGTATATGCAAACAATCATCGACATTTACATGAAGGACCATCCGGAGGTTGTGCTCAAAGATCATGAGTCTGACTACTACGCAGGAGCCATATGCCCGGCCTGTGGATATCGTGACTTACGAAAAGGTGACCGATTCCTAATCCGAAAGGATGGCGGTAGGTTTTGGTGTCGACATTGTGGAATCAGAGGGAACATTATTGAGTACTTAAAATTGAGTCGCGGATTGTCGGTACAGGACGCGTGCAGAGTCATTGGATATCAAAAGGCAGATACTCCCTTCCCTGCAAGAAAAAAGGCTGTTCTGGCAGGGAGAGGAGCAACACAGGCTCCCACGGTGCCTAGTGAGCGGTGGCAACGTTTTGCAGTAGAGCTGCTTAGACAATGTCAGCAACACTTGAGAGGTAAGGTTTGCTTGGCGTACTTGGCACGTCGCGGAATTCGCATTGAGGTAGCTGAGCAGTGCAGGCTAGGCTGGCTAACTTCGGATATCTTTGTAAAGCCTGAGTCCTTGGGACTGACCGGCGGTCGGACACAATGTCTTCCCAAAGGTTTGATGCTCCCCACGTTCGACACGGCAGACAGGCTTGTAGGCGTTGAGATAAGGTGCGTACCTGATCACATCTATGCGAATGCAAAAATCAGGTATGCTGCAATGGTCGGCTCCGGTAGTCATAATTTCAGAGTTGGGAACTGCAAGGATAGGATTGCGGTCACGGAGGGCACAATAGACGCAATCCTACTGCATCAATACATGCAGGGAGCCGTTAGCTGCATTGCTGTGAAGGGAGCTAGCAAAGCACTGGATAATGAGTCAGCTGATCTCTTGCGCAATGCAAAGCATGCATATTACATAGCGGATAATGATGAGGCCGGATGTCGGGCCTATGAAACGTTCAGATCATCATACCCACAGGCAAGACTGGTACTCCCCCTGCACGGCTTCAAAGATTTAGGAGAAATGGTCGAGGCAAAAGTTGATCTGCAATATTGGATTGATCTGAATTTTGATGAGCGTAGCTACGGCGGTAGCTTGCGACTTGATGCTTTCGCGGAGGCATTTTGCGAAAGTGTAGAAGCTATTGAGCCGACTGACTTCAGCAATCTGGAGGCTCAGATACAGAACTTTGCGACAGCTGTAGGATATCAATTTGATGAGATACCGCTAGAGGCAGTGGCAAGCTTCATCAAGAGCTGTTTGACATGGCCAATCGAAAACAGGCCTCAAATTGAGCCGTAGAGCCGTTTTTTTTGGTTGAGCAGTAGGATTGCTTATCAGAACGAGAAAGTCGCAGCTACGGGCACGCTAGGGCACTTAAATGCGGCTTAAAACAAACTGACACAAACTGATACAAACAAGCAACGGTGCAACGCAACGGATAGTAACGCGTTACAGCTGTGACAGAGTAACGAGTAACGAGTAACGCGTTATTGGCGTTATTATGTTACGCGTTATTAAGCAATCTGCATGCTTATAAAAGTGTCGTTTTCGGAAAAAGTCTGTAGACGAGAAGAAGACTGAGCCAGAGGACTCAGAAAAGAGCGACTCACAGATCGGAGCAGAGGATTCTTCAGCCATTAAAACTAAGGTTAAAATGGAAGGCGTCCATTTCTGAGTGTCGTTTTCGGAAAATTTCTTTAGTTCATCTTTTGTTCGTTTTCCCTTTTATCGTTTTTTAAGCAGACAGTTAGCGTATCATTTCATTTCTCAAGGTATCATATCAAATTTGTTACTCTTTTTGTTACTCTCGACTCGTGTTACTCTCACAAAGTCGGCTATTCATGCGGATTTTTTTGAAAATGTGGTTGAAAAGGCGAATCGTGAATGGATGCAGTCTGTGAACACGTGCTCTTCCACGTTGCAGAAGTAGTCTAGCACGCTTCTCGCTGCACGGTATTAACGGTTTGTGGTGTTTGTCTAAAACAAAAACAGCCATTTGGACTCCATGAAAAGTTCTGTAAAAAGCTCTGCAAGAGCCT
>JAFTDR010000275.1 GCA_017454105.1 Desulfovibrionaceae bacterium
TTAAGAGTCCCAATTCATTTGAGCAGCCCCATAAAGCCGCTTAATGAGTGGGGAGGGGTGAGTGTGATAACGGCCTCTGCAGAAATCAAAAAAGTGCAATTTTTTTTCTGGACGGGGTATAATCCGTACACGCGCAAAAAAAAATCTTTGTAGCTAAACGGCTTAGCTACAAAGGGTACGTCCGGTTCCGAGGGGGGGCTCGGGCGGGACATCTACCCGACGTGATACTGCACAGGGCCGGTGGATCGTGCCTTTCAGACGATTTTATGCTACTCCTCAGGAAGGTAGAAAACGAACTTGTTGACGCTGCTGCAGTTTGAAGAGATTGAAAACCAACATATTACGATTCAAGAAGTTGATTGCAATGGGATTCCGTCCACGTCAGCTTGGCGTCTGTCCGTTCGGCAACATCTTTTGCAATTAACCTGTAGAATTGTAATAGTGCCGTTGACCCGTGAGCGGATACAAGATGACAGGAGAAACGCAAGAGTCACGACCTTTCGAAAAAACTGTTTTATCCTTCGCGCACCTCGCGACAAAACTCGGGGAGAAGCTGTCGCTCGCATGTACCGATCACCATGACAAGTCGATAGAGAGGCAGATCGGGGAATTTCATGCCGTACTTGCGGCTGATCATCTGTGCAATGCCAAGCGCAAGGGATTTTTCAGCATCTCTTCCCTTGTCTCCAGGACTTTTGGGAGGGTAGGTGCGTTTGAATTCAATCACCATGTGGGTGTGTCTTGTTGTTAGCTCAAGATCAGAGATGCCAAGGGCATTGGCGCGCTCCTTACTTTTTAGGAGAGCTGATGTCTGTGGTATGGCCGCAAATATAAGGTCCCGCACAGAGAGTTCATCGGTAAAGATCACACTCTTGGAAGAGGAGCAGTCAACGAGTATGCGGTTGAATATGTCGATAATCTTGTCCAGATTGCGCGTGTCGATATATTCGACGAGTCGATCGCAATCATATGATGTATCATCCGAAATTCTCATACCTTCGACGGAGAGGGCGAGCTGCAACATGCTCTCCGCAACTTCGGTGTTAGGAAACACAAGGTCCGCTCTGGTCTGGGATTTCGGCAGCAACGTAAGGTAGCCGGCCTGCGTGAACAAAATTTCGGGAGGAATTTCTGGAATTTCGTATTTTGCCTTCAGATCGACTACGGTTGTGGAGAATTTCTGCTTAGCGCTTTCCCGCAAAGTAAAGCTTTTGTGCATTTTGATGAAGTTCAAGAGAAGAGATGGTGTGCCACCACTTTCGAACCAATAGTTCTCGAAACCTAATGCAGGATTTGTGAAGAAGTTAAGAACAGACCAGGGAGCATATACCGTTCCAGGAGCATCCAGAGAAAATCGATACCCGTCATATCGGTCTTTCAGGGCGGTCAAGATATTCTCTTGTGACCAGCCAAGCACGTGAGCTGCATTTTCCACATGCGTGGCAAAATTATTTTCTATCTCTTCTTGAGTAAAGCCTAGCAGCATAGCATAGTCTTTTTCCAGGCTTATCTCTTTTAAGTTATTGAACGCAGAAAAGATCGAGACATGCGCTATTCGAGTTACACCAGTTATGAAGATGTGACGAAATTTATCAACATATTGTTTCACTGTTGCATAAAAATCTGCCAATATTTGAGTCAGATCGTTGAGAGTATTTTTGTCCGCCATGTGGCGGGTCAGAGGCGCATTATATTCATCAATGAGCAGAACGGTGCTGTTGTCTTGGAGATGCTCAGCAATTTTATAGAGAATAGTATCTGGTGAAAGATTTTTTATTTGCTCTTCGCTTACGGGGATTTTGTTATTTGAGCCAAACATAAAAACAAGCAAGTCGTTGAGAGCCGTAGTAAAATCCTTGCCAGTTTTTCCGGCAAGTCTCGAAAAATCTAGGTGTACCACCTTGTAGGTGGTGTCATTCCATATTTTTTCTATGTCAAGACCGTGAAAATCCTCCAATCCTTTGGAAAACAAACTTTCCAGTGTACTGACAAGCAAGGATTTTCCAAAACGTCTTGGTCTTGCAAGAAAAATTGGTTCCCACGATTCGGCTATCTGCGAAACGTATCTGGTCTTATCCACATAGAGCATGCTCGCTTTCCGAATGGCGGAAAAATTGACTCGACCTGTTGGTAGGCGTTTAATGTCTGCATTTTGGTGTGGCATGGCACCTCCGAACGTTTCACAGTCAA
>JAFTDR010000276.1 GCA_017454105.1 Desulfovibrionaceae bacterium
AGGTGAGCTACAGTCCATCTGCTCTTCCAACTCAAAAAGAGTCTTTGTAGCTAAACGAGTTCATTTAGCTACAATCCGTCGCTTAAGTTGGCAGAATGGCCTCTGGAGCCATGTAGATAACACGGAGGGCGGGAATTCAAGGTTATATCCTTAGGACTCGCCGCGCACAACGACTCCAAGGAAGCTTCTCAAGTTTCGCAGAGCGTTTTCTTGGGTGTAGCCTGTCCTTGGGTCACATTTCGCAAAGTGCATGTCAAGGAAAGAAATTTAAATTCAATATCAGATAAAATGAAATATATTTCATTTTTTGATTAATTGACGCTATTTTTGAACTTTCAAACTTTTTTGATTATGGCACTTTTAAGGCAAAGCCAATACGCACACTGTTCGTTCGACATGGACGATATACTCGGCATCACAATGATTCTTCCCATGCCTACCAATTTTGGCCGATCTTCATCGCCTGTCGGGGTGCAATCATTATGCGGCCTGGGTACACAACAATAAGAAACTAAATCATAGTGTGTGCATTTGCCTCTTAAGCCTCACAGCTTCGAACGCAAACTGGCTTCTAGATATAATCGACCGCACATTGATTTTCCGCAGAACGCTTAGAGGTACACTCTGACATCGTCCACCTAGGGAAAATCTTTATGAGGCTCAATATACGTCTATTCAGTCTTTTTATTAAAAACGACATTCACTTTTGTTGGTGAAAAACTCTACCGCTTCACCAAAAAAGGTCAAGATATATAAAATTCCAAATAAATATAAAAAATCTAAAAATATCTGCATTTGTACATTGTATTAAATTTGAATTTTATTTCCTAAAATTCTCTTTGTACAATGCTTCCTAAGGACAGCTTCTCCCTGGCTTTGTGCAGATACGCCTTCATCCGTCTCTCTGTGCTGTGCGCGCGCTGCTTTTTTTGTTCAGGCCGCCTTCTGTATGAAGTGTAGTGTGACCTTCCCTCTTGGCATACAATTTGCTTATGCGTTCGATTGAGGCTAATCTCTGCGGCCCTTGCGTAAAAAGAATATTCTGACGGTATACTCGGCGCCACAATAATTCTTCCCCGCGACACAAAATTATCCCAGAGGATGCCGACCTATTAGCTCTCCTTTGTCTCTCGCGAGAAAACCACTATGCGGCGGGCATATGAAAAAAAGTCCTGCCACGCATGTCTGCGACTTTATGATTTTTATAGCGGTTCGCTTATGGGTCAGACAGCCGCAAAGCCTTCTGACATAAGGGCTTCAAAGGAAAAAACGCACAGTTTTTCGCTTCGTGATGTACCGTGACTTGGGGTGCATGCCTCTGAATTTCGAGACACGCCGATGCTTGCGGACTTCACGGAGATCGGCACAAAAAAAACAGGAAGACGCTACGCCTTATGGATGTTTGGCTTTTTCTGCGTACGGGCGGATCCGACATGCGGTTTTCCGCTACTGCGTACGCGGTGCGATATGGGTTAGAGGTGGCTGGCAAAAAAAGGGTGTCAAGTCTTGACAGCCCTTATGGAAAATCCTTTGTCAGACGAGATTCTTGCTTGTATCATTTTTTATGAACGTCTGCTAGGGGGTACGAATTGTTACAAAAAATCATGTCTGTGCAGCCGATGCTCTTTCTGATCCTGTCTGTCTTGGCTTTGCGCTTCCCTTGTTTTTGCTCGGTGGTTCTTCCTGGTGCCTTGTCTTGAGCGGTTCTTAATGCTCAAACACCGTAATTTTGTTCAAGTGGGTCAGCATTTTTTCCGCGTGTACGTATCCGATCGCGGGTCAACGGTGCTACGCGGCGTTTATAGTTTTTCAAATCGTATCAGAGGTAACAAAGTACGCATTCTGCCATTAGAGATACCAGAAAAGCTTGGATAAATCGCGCATTCCACCGTACACCCGTGAGCGGATACGCGTGTGCGGATTACTATCGCTCAAGCCTCATAGAATCAGGCGTTTCAGTGCTTTTCAGTTTTTTAGGGCATCCTTTTTCGCACGCCGCTGACATAAGCCAAGATGCTCTGTAGCGCTATGATTTCAGCTTCCGCTGCAAGGCTTGAACGATAGTATCGTAATCCAGGTTATCGGCCTATTTCTGCAGCATGTCCCGTCACTCATCAAGAGAGAACGCTCGATTTTATGCGACTCGAACTTGATTTTCTTGCACGTGGGCAAGCTGGATTTCAATGACATCCGGCCGAAATCCTTGCTCGTTCAAAAGTGTTCTGGCTGTGGTGCGGAAACCATGGATAGACATTGCGTTTCTGTCATAGCCCATGGGCGCAGGCCGCTTAAGAGACCGAGACGCGGTAGGGTCGCCCAGTACTGAACGCCACTAGCTACGCGTCGGCGGCTCTTCATCGAGGTTTATTACCACTGGGATTTTCTCCAGAAGTCAATCCAGTCTCTCAAACTCCAAACCGGTGACTATACCCAGCTGCATAATAATTTTCCCTGGGCAACCTAAGGCAAGCGGCCTCAATTGGTCGGCACCCGCAGGGCTCACTGTGTCGCGGGAAGAATCATTGTGACGCCGAGTATACTTCGGGACAAGCACCGAATTTTGGCGCAATCTCCAAAGTGCCAGTGACATCTCCATTGCTCTGACCAAGTAAGACCAAGCCGCATCGAACGCCTTTTTCTACCTTGCGAGCTTCGGCAAGGGAAAGCTTTCGTAGCTCACGCGCCCTTGGCTGTCCGCCGCTCTCGCGAAGGTCAAAAGGATCTGGTCCTTCGGGGCGATGCTGGCTCCTTTGGAAGCAGATCTCACAATGAAACGACTCCTATGGCGGCATTCGCAAAGTCCCGTTGTTTGCGGCGCAGGCGGACGGGTGACCACCAAAGAACCTCACTGCGCGCAGTCGAGTCACCCACAAAACCCAACGAAGAACCACTTTTTTTGGCCCTGTGATTGGCGGTTCCTGCGCTGAGACCGTGGTTCTGCGTTGATCACCCCAACCTAAGGAACGCCTCAACGGCTATCCTGCGTTCACCGCTTCACACTCGCATGTTTAGTGATACATTTTCTGCCGTGTGATGACATGGGGAATTTTCGAGGCAATTTTTTGATGCCCCTCTGGAGTGGCTTCCTGAGATTCACGCTTCATTGAAGAAGAAAAACGCACAAGGGGTTACGGGCGAAAAACCCGTAACCCCTTGTGCTTTCACGAAACACAAACGCGCGAACAGCTGAAGTGCAGAGCCGTTTGTCCACCCCATCAGTTTGGAGTGGACATCAAATCTGAGTGTTGGCATAACGGATGGATATTGCGATAGCACAAACAGTTCCAATATCTGTCAGTTTTAAACTCTGCGTCCGAGTATACTAACTTTATTTTTTCCCAGGATTTGTGCCCAGAGGGGCTCGGTAGCTCGCCTGAGTCCGGTCGCCCTGTTTCTCGTTATCAGGCATAGGCCCCCTTCACGAATAGTGAAACCGGCATGCAATGATGCGGATTTCCTCGCCCGTGACGGCGTATACGATCCTGTTGCCCTCATCGATACGTCAGGACCAGAAACCGCTCATTTCGTACTTAAGGGGCTCTGGCTACCGTGCCCAGTAAAGGGCGTCTTGCTGCAGGCTAATACGTTTGGCTTCCTTGCTGTCGATATTCATCCACCATGCACGATCGTCAAATGCCAAGCGCATCTTTGACCTCATTCCACGGTTTCGCCGGTTCGTTCATTCGTGCCTTGGCCTCAAGCAGACGCTTTTTCATCGCTAGGCTGGAAAGTAGGTAATCAGTCTCATCGTCCGTTTGAGCGGGTTTCTCGACGGCCTGTGAGGTGCCGCTGGCATCGGGGATGTATTGCAAATTCATGAAGGATTCTCCCTGTTGTATAAGGGGTAGAATACAATTTCCGCCGAATAATGTTGATTACTATATACTCAGCATCAAAATGCTCTTCCATCCTAAACTCTTCATACTTTCGTGACTCGAACCTCCTGAACTACCCTAGTGTTGAAGTCGGCCACTTCCTGATCAAGCTCGGTCTCTGTGGATGCAAATAGCCACGTCAAACTAATAGGCCGCTTTAGCGAAGTATGCGGACGTACGTTGCGGAATCAGCCTTCCATGAGGCACAGAAAGCCAGACGCAAGGCGTGTGGGCCCAGGCCTCGGGAATGAAATATCTCACTTGGGCAGATTCTCATATGCGAGAAACTAAATCGAGTGGGTTAAAACGACCGCTTACGGGCGGAGTAACTCAGTGCTTTTGATAAAAATAGGCTGTCATTTGCGAAAGTATTGACCCTGTGATTATGGTAATCGCAAGGCCTCTTAGTGCCTCAAGATCTCCAGTGCAGAGCCACCTCCCCCAAAGGGGAGCAACAAGATGCCACACATAAATGCCAACAGATATGGTAAAAACAACAGATAAGATTAGAGTTGTAAGTTTGATGAAGTGAAGAACTGTGCGCTCTCTTTTTTTGAGCATCTTGGTGTGAGCTAGTTCGTCTTCGGAGCTATCACCGGCTTGAATGATCTCTTCGCGCAGATCAGCGTCATCTCTCCTGTCGTTCGACATACGGCAGTACCCTTTCGCAAAAATAATCTCTGATAAAATCGTCAGGTATAAAGCCGTATAGGCCAGCAGCTTCGTTGGCGTTATCGCCGTTGACAGCCCTATACCAAGGCGAACCCTTTTTATGCGTCCACGCTGAGAGCTGCGTCGGTCTGTACTGGCCGAAAGTATCAATGGTCTGGTCAACTACCTTCAATAACCTTGAATTCCCGCCCTCCGTGTTATCTACATGGCTCCAGAGGCCATTCTGCCAACTTAAGCGACGGATTGTAGCTAAATGAACTCGTTTAGCTACAAAGACTCTTTTTGAGTTGGAAGAGCAGAT
>JAFTDR010000277.1 GCA_017454105.1 Desulfovibrionaceae bacterium
GTTTGGCATAGGCATCATGAGCGAGTGTATCCGACAACTTTTGCCAAAGACTGGCAAAAGCATCTTCAATATCAACGCTCTTGCTCAAACCCTGTTTACCATTCTTCAAAACGCATTGGTCAATAAAGAAAAAGGAGACCGCACATGCTGACAGCCACGTTTATTCCCCTAGAACTCTACAGGAACGATCTTGCTATCATTAGTTCAAATTCTGTCACGTACAGCCAATCTCGTATCGAAAAGCAGATCGTGCGGTACTGCCGATAAGAGACTCCGCATAGCGAGTCCAATGGCACTACTGGCAGGCCACACAAGGCACACAGAACACAAAACCTCTAATCGAAAAAGGAGTACGTTATGAACTTCATTCCTTGGATTCCGATTGCTATTTCAATCCTCAAGGTCATCGACGAAATGACTTACGACGACTAACAGATAGATGTGTGGGGATGGAAACAAAAAATTTCCATCCCCACACATCGTGTTCTCTTCGTATCTAAGGAGAAGAACTGTGCCTCAAGTGAAAGACCAACGATGCGTATGGAGTTTCCTTGAATTGCATTGATTTTCTCGATGTGTGTGGGGAATGGTGTGGGGAAAAAAATGGGCTTGAGGCGTAATAGCTCTCAAACCCTTGATTATACTGGTGCGCCCTGCGAGATTCGAACTCACGGCCTTTGGCTCCGGAGGCCAACGCTCTATCCAACTGAGCTAAGGGCGCATATATTTAGTAGACTACGCTGTAGGACATGACTTCTGGTCTGTGGAAGAAAAACTCAACTCTGCGGTTTGCGGCTTTGCTTGACTCGTCAAAACCAGGCTTCAAAGGTCTTGTATCACCATACGCCACACCACGCAAGCGGCTTGATTTTATTCCCCGATCAGCCAGGTAGTGAAGGACCGTTGCGGAGCGGGCTCCAGAAAGCTCCCAGGCAGAGGGATAATAGGGTGGGGACGCTTCATCGCTGTCAGCGTGCCCCCGCACAACAAGGTAGAGATTATATTCTCGGAGAATATCAAGAACAG
The DNA here is from genome assembly GCA_017454105.1 of Desulfovibrionaceae bacterium. Taxonomy (GTDB): domain Bacteria; phylum Desulfobacterota; class Desulfovibrionia; order Desulfovibrionales; family Desulfovibrionaceae; genus Desulfovibrio. The sequence goes on from JAFTDR010000277.1 coordinate 1,027, forward strand.
ACTTGAATACTTTTTCTGCTGCCGGTGTTATCTGGATGGAACCTCTTTGGAAAAGCGCGTCAGAGTTCACTCGTAGCTGCACACCTAAATCGTCAGCGCTTAAGCCAGAAGCGTTTTGCGGTACGGCGTCAGCCATAATCATTTTCAGTTTCTGGGCTATCGCATAATGCGAGCGCTCAGTCTCATTAATTTTAATGTCACGGCTATCGATCTTGTCTGTATTCTGGATGAAGGGATTGTTCGATATGGGAGATGTGGAACTCGAGTCGAAGTTTCTCTCGCCGCTGAAGTACGCCGCAAGACCTGCCTTGGTCTCCGGCGGGACCATATTCAAAATCCACATCAAAAGAAAGAAGGCCATCATTGCCGTAACAAAGTCAGCGTAGGCAACTTTCCATGCACCACCCATAGCATCCTCCCCTGGTACAAGCTTGCTTTACGATATTCCGGCAAATACTTGCCGCATGAGGACATAGGCTCGTAGCTGTGTGAAACCTCTTAAATCAAAGAGGTTTCACACGTGAGAGTACGGTCTAACCGCTCTTCAGTTTTTCTTCCATTTCTGAGAAGAGTGGCCGGTAGGGATAGGGTATAGCCCGTCTCCCGTATTCAACTGCGATCAGGGGGGTTGCGCCACGAATCGCTGCTGCAACGGCTTCCTTGATTGAGTTGAGATAGAAATGTTCCTCGCTCACGTAGTTTTCAAGCTTCGAGCCCATGGGACCGAAGAGACCGTAACAGCACAGGATGCCGAGGAACGTTCCGACCATGGCCGCCGCGATATGGTGTCCTAGGACCTCAGGGGGCTCATTGATCTTGCCCATTGTGATGACAACACCGATAACGCAGGCGACGATGCCCATGCCGGGGAGAGACTCGGCCATGTGGGAGATACCGTGTGCCGGGAGCATGCCCTCCTCGTCAATCGTATGCATGTCGACCTTCATGAGGCTATCGATGTCCGCAGGATCACCTGTTGTCAAGTAGACGCGGAGAGTGTCGCTAATAAAATTAATGACAAGCGTATTTTTCGCAATATTCGGGTACTTCGTAAATATAGGGCTTGAATCCGGCTTTTCAACGTCGCTTTCAATGCTAATGACACCGTCTCTGTGCATTTTGCTAAAGAGGGCATACAGAAGAGCGAGTGTTTCAAGATACTTATTTTTACTTGAACCAGGATCCGCAAAAAGGTGCTTTAAACTTTTTACAACAAGGCTGAACGTATATTTCGTTTGGCCGGCAAAAAAAGCCCCCATCCCGCATCCCAAAATAATAATAACCTCAGCGGGCTGCAAAAGAACGCCCCAGTCACCGTGCGACATTGTGTATCCGCCTGCAACCGAGGCCAGAACTACTATGAGGCCTATAAGTAGATACATTACACTATCCGATACCGTCTGCTAAGGTTGAAGAAATGCCATGATCGACGTAAATCACGTCGTGATCTTCAATTTATTTTGGGAAAGTACACTTTTTCATCTGTCTTGACAATAGAAAAAATCTACGCGTAGGAATTGTCAGGGTATTCTCTAGAAAAACAAGAGGTCCGTGCATGTGTGCGCTTTCGTCTAGCCTATAGAAAAACACCTACGCTTGGATGCACGCCCTTGTGTACGCAGCTCTGCCATTCTCTCTTGGCTTAGGGGCTATATGCATTGGGCACGCGTCGCTTTTCAAGTCAGAAAAACAATTGTCCATGAGTGGTCTACGCTTCATGAACAATTGCAAGTTTTTACCAGATAGCAGCAGAGCCAATGAAACAGGTGAGGGAGTCCGCACAAGCAAAGAATTGTGGCTACTTTTTTGGGTGGAAATACGAACAAGAGGGTACCAGGGATTTCACCCTTGCCCTCTTGCTTTCGATACAGGGCTGCTGCGGCCAATGTCACTATGATGGTTGGGGAAGAATCACTGCGCCCAATCTCGTACTGGCTCTTCTTAAGTCCGTGCGTAAAAAGATGGTGTGTGAGAGTTTTGAGTGCAAGAGACACGAGTAGTATACCTCTTGCATGTCATGCTTGCTCTCATGTGGGTACGTTGCTTGGTGGTATCACACATTGGGCAGAAATATACTCGAGTCAGAAAAAAATGCGTATACCAATGCGCCTTCATAGAGTAACGCTGGCAACTTTTTTTCCTGACCGCAGTATACAGTACACGCAGTTTGCCTCAGTTGTTCTTGGAATGTAACAGAAAGCCGCTTTGTGAGAGGTGCTGGATGCAGTGTTCTGAACACAGATTGCCCCCTGCCCTCATGGTTTTGGGGACATGCTCGAATGCCGGGAAAAGTCTAATCGCCATGGCCTTGTGCCGCATGCTTCGCCGTTTGGGCTTGCGGGTTGCGCCGTTTAAGGCGCAGAATATGGCGCTCAACGCCGCGGTCACGCCGGATGGCGGCGAGATAGGACGAGCCCAGGCACTCCAGGCGGAAGCCTGCGATCTTCTTCCTGATGTGCGCATGAACCCCCTTCTTTTAAAACCCATGGGCGATCACACAGCAGAGCTTGTTGTGCTTGGAAAATCCTCGGGTATTCTGAGAGCCCAGGATTTTGCGACGTTTAGGGCAGATCTCTGGGAGATTGTCCAGAAGGCCTATGCGGAGCTTGCGGGCAATTTTGACTGCATGATCCTTGAGGGGGCGGGCAGCCCGGCAGAGATTAACTTAAGAGAGCATGATCTTGTCAATATGCGCATGGCGCTCCATGCGGGGGCCGGGGTTTTGCTCACAGCAGACATTGACCGGGGAGGCGCCTTCGCCGCACTTGTCGGCACAATGGCGCTTTTACAGGAAAATGAGCGCGCAACAGTCCGCGGCTATATTCTGAACAAATTCCGGGGGGACGCAAGCCTCCTTGCGCCAGCTATCAGAGAAGTTGAGGCTCTGACTGGAAAGCCCTTTCTTGCGACCATACCCTGGATACCCAAGGTCCTTCTGCCGGACGAGGACTCTGTCAGTATTCAGGCTGCCTCTGCCAGGCACAATCCGCCCGCCGATGTTCTTGATGTGGCTGTGATACAATTTCCGCATATAAGTAATAGCAGCGATTTCGACGCTCTTGCAAGTGAGCCTGATATGGCGCTCCGCTATGTCGATCGCCCGGCTTTTTTCGGATCGCCTGATCTTGTCATTTTGCCCGGCAGCCGGACGACAGCCGACGATTGCGACTGGCTTTTTCGATCGGGCCTGGCTGAACTTCTTTTAGGCTATAGCGGGCACATAGTCGGTCTGTGCGGCGGCTTTCAGATCATGGGCCGCACGCTGTCCGATCCCCTTGGGGAGGATTGCGTTTTTCGGATGTCTACAATAAAGGGGCTCGATCTTCTGCCCCTTGCAACGTCTTTTGCCAAGGAGAAAACACTGCGCACAGTTTGCGCGCGCATGGTACACCAAGGCCAAAATGAGGCACTCCCAGTCTTGGGCTACGAGATTCACCGCGGGGAAACGATAGCTTTAGGACCGGATGCATTGCCTGTCTGTATAGGCCCAGACGGAGACGTTTTGGGCTATGGGCTACGACGGGATCCCTTGCGTGTCTGGGGGACCTACGTTCATGGTATCTTTGATTGCGACACCTTCCGCAATGTCTTTGTCAATCACATTCGCCGCGCAAAAGGGCTCCCCTCGCGCGCGATCTGCCCCTATAGAAGACGCGAGGCTATCGATCGCGTGGCCGACACGGTCTCCCAAGTCCTAAGAGTGGAGGTGCTGCAGGGACTTCTCGGTGTTTGAGCCTAAGTCCGCCATTGCACTTTTTTGCGCTCTAACGTATGATACACGCAAAGTTGCCGCATTCGTGTCATGCGCGACGTGATAGTTTCTGGAGGTTTCCCCATGAGTGACTTTGGTGAAGCGCTGCACGCTTCCAGGCACGACGATGAGATTCAGCTTGTCACTTTTCGCATCGACGAAGAAGAATTCGGTGTTGATATTTTGGCTGTCCAAGAGATCAACAGGATGCTGCAGATAACAATGGTTCCAAGAGCGCCTTTTTTCATTGAGGGTGTCATCAATTTGCGCGGAAAAGTTATTCCTGTGGTCAATATGCGCACCCGTTTCAACAAGCCCCAGCTGGAGCCGACTGCTGACACGCGAATCGTTGTCGTCAATCTTGGGCAGAAAGTCATAGGCATACTAGTTGACGCGGTTTCTGAGGTTTTGCGTCTGCCTTCAAGCACGATAGAACCCGCTCCCCCGGTCGTTGCGGGCATAGGTTCCGAGTACATTAAGGGCGTTGGCAAGCTCAATGACAGGCTGCTTATTCTTCTCGACATTGACAACCTGTTGAGCGAGGAGAAGCCCATTGATAATTGAGTCGCGAAAGAGATTTTTTGTTTGTGCCTTCCCGCTGAGCGAAGCTTAGCCAGAAGGCTTTTTTTTCGTTGCCAGAAAGGAATTTTTTATGACTATGCGTCTTTCCCGTTCGATCGTAGGCCAAGAGGAGGCCAAGGCTGTGAGCCGCGTCCTGCTTGAGGACGGCTATCTCGGCATGGGGGCGGAGACAAAGCGTTTTGAGGAGGATCTGGCCGCATTTCTTGAGGTCGATCCCGCCCATGTCATCACAACCAATTCCGGAACAGCCGCCCTCCATCTTGCCTGCGATGCCGTGCGCGCCGTATCCCAGAAGACGCCCGGCCAGCCGGAAATTCTTGTGCCGTCGCTGACCTTTGTGGCTTCCTTCCAGGCCATTTCGGCCGCAGGCTGCCTTCCTGTCCCCTGCGATGTCCTCCTTGAGACAGGGACGCTGGATCTTGCAGACGCAAGCGCGCGTATCACTCAAAATACCATAGCCGTTATGGTTGTTGACTATGCGAGCAATCCCTGGCAGCTCGACACAGTCTACGCCTGGGCGTCCGAAAAGGGGCTGCGCGTGATTGAGGATGCGGCGCACGCTTTTGGCTGCCGCCACCACGGCAAGCGCATCGGAAGTTTCGGCGATGTCGTCTGCTTTAGCTTTGACGGGATAAAAAACATAACCTGCGGTGAGGGCGGCTGTCTTGTCACGTTTGATGACGAGACGGCGCGGATTGCGGGGGACGCGCGGCTCCTTTCGGTTGAGGGCGATACGGCGAAGCGTTTTGCTGGGGGGAGAAGCTGGGAAGCGGATGTGAAGCGGCAGGGCTGGCGCTACCATATGAGCAATATCATGGCCGCAATTGGGCGTGTGCAGCTTAAGCGCTTTCAGAAGGAATTTCTTGCTAAGCGCATGCTCCGCTCAACTGTCTATGGACAGCGGCTCTGCAAGCAAGAGGGGATAGCTCTCTTTACAACAGATCCCGAGGATTTCATCGTGCCGCACATTCAGGTCGTCCGTGTCCTCAACGGGCGGCGGGAAGAGCTTAAGGAAGCTCTTGCGGCACGAGGCATTCCGACAGGTCTCCACTACAAGCCAAATCATCTGCATAGCTTCTTTGGTCATGGCCGCGTCTCTTTGCCGGTCACAGAGCAATTGTATTCAGAAATTTTGACACTGCCTATGCACCCAGGCCTCTCCTGTCAGGATGTTGAGGAGATCTGTCACGAAATTTCGAAGACGCTTGCAGATCCCAGGGGAACGCTATGAGCGACGCACCGACCGTCTCTGTGATCCTAAACGCCTACAATGCAGCGCGGGATCTCCCAAGAGCCCTTGAGAGCGTTTTTGCGCAGACGATGCAAGACTACGAGATTATCGTCTACGACAATTGTTCCACAGATGAGACGCGAACGGTCGCTATGCGCTATGCCAAGCGAGTCCGCCTGTTCACAGGAGATACCCACTGCCCGCTTGGCGCAGCACGCAATCGGGCAATACGCGAAGCGCGCGGGCGCTATATCGCCTTTCTTGACTGTGACGATTTGTGGCGGCCGACAAAGCTTGAGAAGCAGCTCGCCTGTTTTGACCGGGATCCCTTAGTCGGTCTTGTGACAACCGATACTCTCTTTGTAACAGATGGACGCCCGAGAGGACGGCTTTTTGAGAGAACAAAGCCTGCTCGCGGCAGGGTCTTTGCCCTGCTACTCACACGGCAGTGGATTTCCATGTCCTCTGTTGTTATCCGGCGGAGCGCCCTGGATAGCCTCGTCGCAGGCGAGCAGAAGGGCGAGCCTAAGTGGTTTGATGAGCAGTTTGAGGTCTGTGAGGAGGCCGATGTCTTTTACCGTATAGCCCATGACTGGGCGCTGGACTATGTCGATGAGCCGCTCACTGTGTGGAGCGTCCATGGCGGCAACACATCCTTCCGCCGTTTTGGCGCGTTTGCAAGCGAGACACTGCGCATTCTTGAAAAACTCCGCGCGCTCTATCCTGATTTTACAAGAGACTATGGCGCACTGGACACACTTGTGCGCAATAGGGCCTCTTTCCAGCGCGCAGTGGATCTTTGGCGCAGAGGGGAGGCGGAAAAAGCCCGGGAACTGCTTTCTACTTTGCCAGCAACGGGCAAGAACCGACTGTTTACGCTCTGCACCTATCTCCCTGGATCGTGTTTTGATATGCTGGCAAAACTCTATTTCGCCCTGCCCTCTTGGCTGCATCGAAAGCTCTAGTCCTTGCTTTTTGTACACGGAGAGGACTCGAAATAAAAAACCCCGCATCCATTGCGGGGTTTTCACGTTCTTGGCAGAGTTTTGCGTACACGTCTTTTGCTATGCTACAGGGCTTTGGGCTTAAATGCGCCTTTTTGGATGAGCGCCTCGACCTGGGCCACGTCCTTGTCGCCCCGGCCTGAGAGATTGACTAGGAGGACTGCGTCCTTGGGATAGGTGGGCGCAACCTTCATCGCGTAGGCGAGGGCGTGGGAGGATTCAAGGGCCGGAATAATGCCCTCTGTGCGCGAGAGCGCCGAAAAAGCCTCGAGCGCCTCTTCGTCAGTCACACGGACGTAGTGTGCGCGGCCCTGGTCTTTTAGGAGGGCGTGTTCTGGGCCGACCGAGGGATAGTCGAGTCCGGCTGAAATCGAGTAGACGAGACCTGCCTCGCCGGTTGCGGGATCCTTGATCATGTAGGAATTGAAGCCGTGGAGTATGCCGGGCTCGCCAAGACTTAATGACGCTGCGTGATCGCCATAGCCGTCACCCCGGCCGCCTGGCTCAACGCCAAAAAGCTGCACATCTGTGTCAAGAAAGGCGGAGAAGAGGCCGATGGCGTTTGAGCCGCCGCCGACACAGGCAAAACAGGCGTCTGGAAGTTTGCCTGTCTCATTAAGTGTCTGCGCACGCGCTTCCCTACCAACGACACTTTGAAAGACACGCACCATGAGCGGATAGGGATGGGGACCGACGGCTGAGCCTAAGACGTAGAACATCCCGTCATCGTGAATCCAACGGGAGAGGGCCATGTCAACGGCTTCCTTTAGAGTCTTTTGCCCATTTTGAGCAACTGCTATTTCCGCGCCAAGCATTTCCATACGCGTCACATTGAGATGCTGGCGCTCAACGTCAAGCGCTCCCATGCAGATTGTGCAGTCAAGTCCCATAAGGGCCGCTGTCGCCGCTGTGGCTACGCCATGCTGGCCTGCGCCTGTCTCGGCTATGACGCGTTTTTTGCCCATCCGCCGGGCAAGGAGACACTGGCCAAGAGTATTGTTTATCTTGTGGGCTCCTAAGTGGTTGAGATCCTCGCGCTTAAGCCAGATTTGGCCTCCTCCAATTGCCCGGCTTAAGTTTTTGCAGTGGAAGATCGGAGTTGGGCGACAGGAAAAGTGGCTTTCAAGCGCGTCGAGCTCCTTGGTAAATTCTGGATCATCGCGCACGCGGGCAAAGGCCTCTGCGACCTCATCCAGGCGTTTTTTGACCTCTTGTGGCACATGCTGCCCGCCATAGGCTCCGAAGAAGCCTGTACTATCTGGCTCTTTCAGCGTGTCTGCCATGCTCTCCTCCTGTGCAGCGGATGGCTGCTCGTTTTTTCGATGCGCAATACGAAAAGGACGACCCATGCGGCCGTCCTTTAGTTTTTGCTTGATTTGACCTCTATGGAATAGAAGGCGTATTTTCCGTGTTTCTGATAGATATTGTAGTAGGATATTGCTTTGCGCGCCCTGACCAGATTGCTGTCAATGACGACATTGACGAGTTTGACATCGTCGAAACGCTTGTCGTTGCGCACAGCCATGACGCGAATGGATTTTTTATTGCGTATGAGGGCATCTGAGATGAACTGGACCGCGTCCTTGGGATTGGAGAAGAAATAGCCGAAGGTTGTGTCATTGACCTCTTGCGTCAAGTAGAAATAGTTCTCGTCGAGGTAGGGCTCGATGCGCTTTGTCTCGTTAATTTTCTCCCAGGTATGGGTTGTGCGTATAATTTCGGCCGGCGCGTTGAAATATTTGTGCGAGACAAACTGTATGCCTTTTTTTTGCGCAGCGTCGTTGTCGTCCCAAGTGACGTCAACTGCGTACCAGCGGCCGTTGTGTTCCACAACGTTCCAGACATGGCGCTGCTTGCCTGTGAGCCCGCTTTGCATATCGACGTTTAGCCCATACATTCTGCAGAGCATGGAAAAGGCGTCGCAATAGCCTTGGCAGTTCGCCCGCCTGTCGAGAAAGGCCCCAAGAGCTGTCGCGTGACGGGGCATGCCCTTGGTCGCGCTTTTTGTGTAGTAGGAGACGTATTTGCAGATTGTGTCGTGAAAAAAGAGTTCTGCCCGAAGATTCGACATGCCCTTGGCCTGCCGGATGATCTGTACGGCAATTCTATAGAGCTTGTACTCGTCTGGGCTAAGAGTCGAGGGATCGTTTTTCTTGTAGGCGTCGGCTATGCGCGTGCCTGGATAGTAGGTTAAACGATAGAGGACTCTTGTGTGATCTGGGCTTTTCTGGAGAATTTTTGAGTAGATGTGCGGAAGGTTGCAGGAGTAGAGTATGTCATCGTTTGTCCCGGCATAGCCCCCAACGTAGTTAATGATAAACTCGGAGAGGCGGGCATCGACGCAGTCTCGAACATAGAGAACGAGAGATTGTCTGTCTGTGATTGGCGGTGACTCAATGTGCGACCCGCGCGCTTCGGCCGTTGTGACAAGAAGGAGAAGAAGTGAGGCAATGGCGAAAGTGTATTTGCGTATTCCCATAGTGTTTTTTTTTGCTTGAAAGCTCTTTGCCAAAAAACTAGGCTCCTTTCTATCCGTATTTTTTTTTCTTGACAATGCTTTTTTTTATGAATATTAAACAGTTGAACACTTGCTCAACTTTTATAGGGAGTGTTCCATGGCTGATACTGTACCCCTCTGCGAGCGTGAGGCCATTAACCAGGAAAGCGTTGCGCGAGTCCGCGCGGCCTTAGCCGAGCAGGGGGACTCGATTGAGAACGATCTGGCGACCTTTTTTAAGCTTTTTGGGGATCGGACGCGCATACGTCTTTTACGGGCCCTGCTTATCCAGGAATTGTGCGTCTGCGATCTTGCAGCTCTCCTTTGTGTCACCAAATCGGCTGTGTCCCACCACCTAAAAGCGCTCCGCTGTATGAACATCGTGCGTTTTAGACGTGAGGGACAGATTGTCTATTATTCTCTTGCCGACAGCCATGTCGAAAAAATACTGGCTCTTGGGATAGAACACTGTCTTGAGTAGTCTGTGAGGGCGCGGAGGCTGTATGAAGGTATCCTATTTGTGCAAGGGATTAACATGCCCGCATTGCGCGGGAAAGATTGAGGCGGCCGCAAGCCAAATGGCCGGTGTTCTCGGCGCGCGCGCCGATCTCCTAAGCCAGACACTGCATATTGAAAGTGAAGACTCTTGCGAGCCGAAAAGTCTCTTAGCCGAGATCCGCGCAATTGTCGCCCGCTACGAGCCGCAGGTGGAAGTCTTATCATTGGAGGATGGGCAGGTTTTTGATTTTGCAATTGACAGCTCATCCGATAGGCTCAACTGCGAGGCGATCTCTCAGGCTGTCCGCGCTCTCCCTGGAGTCACAGACTGCAAGGTGTCCGCGCAGTCGATTTCAGTCACGGTCCAAAAAACTGGGCCGTTACGCACAAAGGATGCTCTGCGCGCGGCTTTAGCGGACATTGTCGCAAAACAGGATCCAAATGCCTCCGTGCGCAGTGTGCGCAAATCGGCAAAGGAAAAAAAGGGGCTTCTTCAAAGCGTAACCCTTGCCGCGGGCCTGCTCTTTATTCCAGCCCTTGTTCTCTGGTACAGCGGTCATCTTTCAGGCACTGCCGGACAGCTTGTCTTCTACTCTCTCTATCTTCTTTTTGGTTTCCCAGTGCTCACGCTTGCTCTGCGCAGCGTACGCAATGGCTCCTTTTTTGACGAGAACATGCTCATGAGCATTGCGACCGTAGGCGCCCTGGCCCTTGGGGAACTGCCGGAAGCGTGCGCTGTCATGCTCTTCTACCGCATAGGGGAGTATTTCCAGGAGCGGGCCGTCTTGCGCTCGCGCAACTCAATTGCCCATCTTATGGATTTGCGGGCTGACTCTGTGACTGTGCTGACAGATGAGGGAGAACGTGTTCTCTCACCAAATGATGTGTGTACAGGGGATCGTTTTCTTGTTCGGCCAGGCGAGCGAGTTGCCGTGGATGGCGTGGTCGAGAGCGGGGATAGCTCTCTTGATCTTAGGGCACTCACAGGCGAGAGCGTGCCTGTGGCTGTTACCATGGGCGACAGAGTTCTGTCTGGTAGCGTGAACGGGACAGGCGCTCTTACTGTCAGGGCCACGTGCGACTACAGTGAGTCAACGGTTGCGAGAATTCTCGCCATGATTGAGTCGGCCCAGTCGCGCAAATCCAAGGCCGAGCGCTTCATAACCCGCTTTGCCCGCTGGTACACTCCCCTCGTCGTCGGCGCAGCCTTACTTATAGCGACTCTGCCGCCGCTTCTTGGTTTCGGGGCATGGCCCACGTGGATTCACCGCTCTTTAATTTTCCTCATTGTCTCTTGTCCCTGCGCCCTAGTTCTCTCAATTCCCCTGACCTTTTTTGCCGGCATTGGCGCAGCCTCTCGGCAGGGCATTCTTGTCAAAGGGGGCAGTGTCCTAGAGTCTCTTGGGCATCTTGACACCCTTGTTTTGGATAAGACCGGCACAGTGACTGAGGGACGCTTTTCCCTTGACCGCATTCTTCCAGCGCAAGGAGTTTCCTCCAACGAACTTTTGGCCTGCGCGCGTCTTGCTCTCTCTCATTCTTCTCACCCCATAGCCCGTGCGCTCTCAGAGCGCATCCCTGAAGAGAGTCAAGAGGGAAATGCGTGCGAATTCCAGGAGTTTCCAGGTCTTGGTGTACGGGCGGAAGTTAGTTTGGAGAGACACGAGACCATTCATGTCGGCAATCCCGCGTTTTTCGAGCGGGAGGGGATCTCCTGTTCCTATGAGGCCGGCTGCGGTGTCCTTGTCGCGCGGGATGGCCGTTATCTTGGGCAGATTCTTGTTGCCGACACTCTGCGCAGTCAAAGCGCGGAGACACTCAAAGCGCTTAAGCGGAAGGGGGTGCGCCGCATTGTCCTTCTCTCAGGCGATAGTAAGGACGCGGTCGCGAAGGTCGCGCAGGCTCTGCCAATTGACGATTGGTACGCGGAGCTTCTTCCCCAAGATAAGGTGGGCCATGTTGAGGCGCTTTTGCACGATCTGCCTACGAAAGGGAAGCTTGCCTTTGTCGGCGACGGTATAAACGACGCTCCGGTTCTTGCGCGATCAGACATTGGCATTGCCATGGGAGGCATAGGCAGTGATGCCGCTCTTGAGGCGGCGGATCTTGTTTTAATGACTGACGAGCCCAAGAAAATCCTGACAGCTCTCGCCATAGCGGAAAAGACGCAGGGCATTGCCACAGCGAACATTGTCATGGCTCTTGGCGTCAAGGCCTTGGTTCTGCTTCTTGGAGCCGTGGGCCTTGCCGGGCTATGGGCCGCAGTGTTTGCGGATGTTGGGGTGACAGTGCTTGCCGTCGCAAATGCTCTTAGGCTGCAGCGGGATTTTCCTCTTGACTGTGGGGCGCGAGAGGAATAGATACTTCAAATCAGACGATTTCATGCGACTTTCCTGACGATTTTTGCTCTGGACCTTGGCAATTCTGCCAGGGTCCTTTTCTTCGTCAGGCGTTCTGTCGTTTTTAGAATTTTTTTTTTGAATGCCAGAGAGATATGTTACCCACACCCTTGTTTTTCCTCTTTCTTGTTCTTCTTCTTTGTGACGAGCCCCAGGCTGTCTATGCCCTTACCCCAACGGAGAGCTCCTATACTGCAGACAGGCGTTTAGCCCAAAGCAATGTGCGCGTGGCCAAGGCTGAAAAAACAACGTCCGCGTCGCAGACGCCTATCGGCCCAGATCCGCTCTCAGACGAGACACGTGCGATTGAGGCTATATCGGGATCGCGCGTTCCTGGAACAATCGAGCATCTTCTGACACGGCCCGCGCGCAAAGGCCATGGCGAACACATGGTCATAAATATCCTCTACCCCTCGATTGGGCGGAGCGATGTCGATAGCGACATCCGCCAATGGGTCACAGCGATCGCCGATTCCTTTGAGCGCGCCTTTGACCGGGACCGTCTTCTTGCCGAAATAGGCGGGCAGAGAGAGGCCTTAAACGATCCCATCGAGCTTTTGGCGGACTACTCGATTTCACGTCCCTCGCAGAAGGCCTTGAGCATTACGTTTGAACTCTGGAACCATGTTGGTGGCCCACATCCCAACCTTGATGTGATTACTTTAAACTACAGCCTGATAAACGGGCAGCGCCTGTCGCTTGCCGATATCTTCGCCCTCCCCGATGTGGCGCTTAAACTTATGAGCAAAGTTGCGCGCGCCGATCTTCAGGAGCGCTACGGCACAGGGAGGACGCATATGCTCTATCGCGGCACAGAGCCGCTCATCGAGAATTTCTCGAGTCTGACCCTGACCCCAACAGGCATAAGCGTCAATTTTCAGCCCTACCAAGTCGCTTCCTGGGAGATGGGGGTGCAGAAAGTCGATATCACCCTCGAGGATCTCGCACAGGCAAGGCCCCTTACTGCGCTGTGGGGAAAATAATGGGAACTCTCCTTGCAATGATTCCTGCGCGTGTGCAGTGTGACCTAAAGTGCCCTTTTTTTGCTGTCACAATGATTCTTCCTGTGCGTTTTGTTGGAACTCGCCATTGACATAGCGCTTTCTGTGCTATTTCGGTCAGTCGTTCACGCGGACATTGCTTCAGGGGGGCAGAACGAATTCGCTCGCTTTTCCTAA
>JAFTDR010000278.1 GCA_017454105.1 Desulfovibrionaceae bacterium
AGTGCAGCTCTTTAAGGTTAAGCAAGTGGCTGAGAACACATACCAGGTAGATGCCGCCTGAGGGCTAATCTGACCACATCTCGCCGATGGGGAAAAACCGGCTGCATTGTGGAAGATCTTTTCCGTCGCGAGTATAGCTAAATCGTCGGGCTGGAATTTAATATATAATTATTATAACGACCAATATCTCAATCCTGAAACAATTAAAACATCATACAAAGGACTTTTCTATGATTGTTTATATTCAAGAACAAGGCGCAAAAATCTCAAAAGAAGGACATCGACTTATTGTGACTACTAAAGATGCAAAACAGACATTATTTATAGATAATTTAGAGCAATTAATCATTTTTGGCAATGTCCAACTGACATCACCTGCACTTTTATACTTACTAAGTAAGGGTATAGACACCGTATTTTTAAGATACGATGGGCGGTATATGGGCCGTTTATCCAATAGTGAGTCTAATAATGTTTTCCTGCGAAAAAAACAATTTTCTCTCCTGAATGACAAGTCTTTTTGTCTGAACATAGCACGGACTATTGTACGTGCTAAACTTACCAATCAAGCCACTGTCATGGCCCGTATCAAACGAGAAAGGGACCAACCTCAGGCGGGCGATGCAGCAAAAGAACTCCGAGAATTGGCTTCAAAAACTGCTTCGATGAATGATATCGATGCTATCCGTGGCCTTGAGGGCAATGGGGCAGCAATCTATTTCAAACATTTTCCACTAGCGCTCATTGAAGACTGGGGCTTCACGAAGCGAGTGCGCCGCCCCCCTACTGATCCTGTCAATGCTGTTCTTTCGTTGCTCTACACATTGCTCACCAATCGCTGCTACGCTGCTGTCCGCATTGCTGGACTCGATCCCTTTCCTGCGGCACTCCACACCTTGACCAATAAACGGCATTCGCTCCCTCTTGACCTTGTTGAAGAATTTCGAGCAATGCTGGCTGACACGATGACGATTGCTCTCTTCAACCTTCACGTCTTAAAACGCGAAGATTTCACAAGCCCACCTCCTGAAAATTCCAGCGAGGAGAAATCCGATGACGATACAAGTACAATAGATGCTGTATTGCACGAACCCATCGGGTCTATGACAAGTGAAGACGATGCCCCCTCTCCTTGCGATCTTCCAGAAGATCAACCAAAGGCGGCTCCCGCTGAGCAGACACAAGAGAAGACACCTGTTCTTTTGGCAAATGACGCTTCAAAACGCGTGCTGAGCATTTTTGCCAAAAAGATGGAGACGTCAATTTACCATCCATTAGCCGATTGCAAGATGACCTACAATGAAGCCATGGTTTTCCAAGCTCGTCAGTATCGACGTCTTGTAGAGGGCGAGATTGAAGAATACACTCCTCTATTGCTCCGGTGACCAAGATGCACGTACTCATATCCTACGACATAAGCGACCACAAAGTGCGCAAAAAGTTTTTCTCATACCTTCGAGAAAAAGGTCTGCATTCGCAAAAATCAGTCTTTGAATGCGATCTGGAACCAGAAGATATCAAGCAGGTGCATAGCTTTGCTCAAGAACTGGATCTTGAGCCACAGGATTCCATTGTGCTGTATCCTCTCTGCAAACGCTGCTCAAGTAAAGCGAGCATTCTCGGACAAGGCATTCGCCTTGAAGAAACAAACTGGATTGTTATATGACTGAAGAATTGTACCTCGTGCTTTACGATATAGCCGATTCCAAACGACTTGCCAAAGCGGCATCTATTGTTCTTGACTATGGCATCCGCATACAGAAATCACTCTATGAGGTGCATCTCACCGAACAATCTCTCGCCACTCTCAAGCACCGCCTCTCAAAGATTATCGATAAGGATGAGGACGGCGTAAAAATCTTTCCACTCTGCGCATCCTGCGCTGTGCGCAGAATGAGTGCCGGAGCGGCATTGCCACAACTTGTCAGTACCCCAGCCTGGCTTGTACTCTGAAAAATGGGTATATGCTACAAAACCGAGCAATGAAAGAACGGCTCATGTCCAAAGCGTGGTGCCGTATACTCAGGAGCCTAATGATTCTTCTCGTACAGGCCGATTCGATGGGCCCATTTGATCTGTGCAGAAAACCATTGTTCGGGCAAGTTTTACTGTAGGCGTGTGGCTTGGAAGGCTACGTGTATCACACTTGTTCCATAGGACCCCAAGCAATCAAGCAACGACGCATGCATAATGATGCGCATATCGCATTTATTTCATAGGGACATATACTCACGACGGAAAAGCTCTTCCGCTTTCGCTCTCATGAACGGCGGAACCTCACACTTACTCCGATGTTAGGAAAAAAGATTTCACCCTTTGCTAGTATACTCCGGCCAGAAACAAATTGACATTTTTGCGAACGTGAGCCAGCACTGAGACTTGTATTTTCAACTCCAAGGAACAACTTTTTGGCCGCAGTATATCTTCATGGAATGGAGCGGGCACGTGGTTGTTCCATAGAAAAAACCAGCTAGCCACAGATTGAAGTGAGAGAGTCAAGCTGTGTACGTAGGGACGGTGGAAGACGATCGCTTTTGCGAATGATACCATTGAAAGAGGTATACCCGGCCACCGATTTTCCCTTTTCCCTGGAAAGGGACCTCAATTGGCCAGCAGTTACCAGACTCAGTTCGTTCGCGCGGTACGCATCATTGTGACGATGAGTATGTAAAACCCGTACATTCTCTCTGTTTCGCCGTTGAACAGTGAGCGATTACCAAGCCGCAGCGCAACTTCGGCCAAAAAAAAACTTCCTGAGTAAAGCAAGAAGTTCTCCGCTTGTCCGTTTCTTGGGCGGACCATATATACTTCTTTGCGAACGGAAGCCAAAACTTATGTCTGGTTTTTTCCAGTCCAAGTGGCAACTTTTTTTTCTGACCGCAGTATATATCCTCAGCCTCATAAAGATTTTCCCCTTGGTGGACGATGTCAGAGTGCAACTCTAAGCGTCCTGCGGAAAATCAATGTGCGGGCGAGTATACTCAAAGCCCCAAAAAAACTCTGCCAGATGTATGCGGTTCCGAGAACCAGAGACTTCGTACCCAAACTGCTTGCAACTCTATTTCTGGCCGAAGTTTGACTGTTTCTTCCTGGATGAAAAACACTCCAGAACTCTACTCAGTCTCGAAAAATATTTCCCTTGTTACGGGACAATTTCTTCGTCTCAATTTGTTGTACCACTTCTGAAAAAAACTTTTTTTTAAGATAGACTCTATCGTGCGAGCCCTGAATGCCAATACTCTCCCTTCACCACCACATTATATTCGTCTCTGATCAGGCCGTGCCAACGATTCTCGGAGCCTCGCTGCCTGGGGCTGTGCCGGCACACATACATGCCGTTGTTACGCCGACAATGCGCGAGGCGGGCACATTGCTTGAGGAAGCCCTTCGTCTGCGCGGTTTCATACGCTGCACACAGTATCCGCTGGAGGACAATCTAAGCCAAGATGCCATGTACAGCGTCCTTGATGCCATCCGAAACTCCATAGGCGAAGAAACATTTGGCGTAAACCTGACAGGTGGCACAAAACTTATGGCCCTTGCTGCAGCCGAGTGGGCCTACGCCTATGATGTCCCGGCCTTTTACATCGACACTGTCAAAGGGCAATTCATCCAAATTGGCACGACATGGCACTATGCTCCTCTGCCTGATGTTCTAAGCATTCGGGATCTTCTGTCAGCCAATGCCTTCTCTATCGAAAGCGCTGACACAAGTCCCGTTCCTAAGGAGCGCCGCGAGCTGCTCATAAAGCTTTTGGAGTGCACCTGCACACATGACGGCGAAAAAGCGCTTGGTCGGCTGAACTGGCTTGCAGAACAAGCCCAGGGGAACTTGCGTGTTTACGACGATGGCCCAATGGAACCTGCCTGGGAACAAGTAATGACACTCTGCTCTTGTGCCGGAACCTTGCAGAGAAGAGACAACGAGCTTCTTTTTCCAAACGAGAATGCCAGGCGCTGGTGCAATGGAGTCTGGCTCGAAGAGTACGTCAAAGCGACGCTCTACCACTTGCATGCATGCAAGAAAATCAAGGACTGGGCCTCTTCTGTGCGTGTGCGCCACAAGGGAATTTTGAATGAACTCGACGCGCTCTTTAGCGTTCACAATCGCCTGTTTATCATTGAGTGCAAGACGACCTGCATGGTGAAAAAGCCCATGCAGAGAGACAACGCTACCCTGTACAAAGCGGATTCCCTGCACGACCGCTTAGGCGGGGTTTTTGCCAAAGCCATGCTCTGCTCAGTACGACCTCTTGCGGACAAGGACAAAGAACGAGCCAAAAAACAATTACAGGTCCACATTGTCTCGGGAAACGATCTGCTTCGCCTGGCGGACATACTCACTCTCTGGAGTCAAACACCGTGAACACGGAAAATAACACACCCAAAGTCATGGTCTGCACTGTGGGCGGCTCAGCCGAACCCATTAAAAAAAGCATCCTCTTTCACAAGCCCACACACGTGGTCTACGTGGCCTCGCCGGATTCGCGCAAATTGATTCGCAAGGACATCGAAGCCGATCTGCCCTGGAGGCTTGAGGACACACACATTGTCACCCTCACAGATTTTCAGGATATTGTGCAGTGCGTTCAGGATATGCGCCAGGGTGTCACAGAGGCCCTTACGTCCATGTCGCTCGCATTAGACACCCCCGTAATCGCCGACATCACAGGCGGATCAAAAATCATGTCAGCGGCCCTCACCCTTGTCATGATGGAGTTCAACAGCCGCTTTTCCTATGTCGGCGGAACATCACGCACAAAAGACGGACTCGGCATTGTGGAAAGCGGCACAGAAACCGTAGTCCAGGACGCCAATCCCTGGCATGTTCTGGCCGTGCTTGAAGTGCGGGCCCTTGCCCACTCCTTCAATCTCCACCAATTCGCTAACGCATATGCCAATGCCCAAGAACTCGCCAAAAAGACAGTTACCCCGGCCAAACAGAAATTCTACGCAGCTGTCGCCGATATGGTGCAGGGATACATGCTCTGGGACAGCTTCGCGCACGCAGACGCCCTGCAGAAGCTGCGTCAGGCGGAAAACCGACTAACACCATATGCCGTCGGCTTCACGCGCCTTAACCAGGTGCTGCACTTCCTAAAAGACGACATAGCCAAGCTCGAAATCCTCAAAAAAGAGGCTCAGGCGCTTGAGAAGAAAACAGTGACCAAGGAAGAGACATTTGGCAGAGCCTACTTTTTTGATCTGCTAAGCAATGCGCAGCGCAGAGCAGTCGCAGGACATTTTGACGATGCTGTGGCACGCCTCTATAGCGCCATTGAAAAGATAGCGAAAACGGCCCTGCTCCAAAATCACGGCATTGACAATAGCCATGTGTCGATATCTCAGGTGCCGGACAGTGTGCGGGAGGAAATAGCCCCGCATGCCGCAGCTCTTTCGGAGGAAAAAGAAGAGATAAAGCTCGGCCTTGAAAAATCCTTTCTCTTGCTTGCTGCCGTACACGATCCCCTAGGAGATCGGTATATGAGCGTGCGCAAGAAACTCAGCGATCAGCTCCAGGCCCGCAATATGTCTCTGCTCGCCCATGGCTATCTGCCCATTGACAAAAAAAAGTACGACGAGCTTCTGGCCACAACGCTCGCTTTTCTGGACACCAATGCGGATGCGCTCCCGACATTTCCCAGATTGGACTGGCGGGACATTCTTTTGCCGTAAACTGTCGCTTACGCCGCAAAGAACCTGGCGTTTCAGACGGTGTACAGTTCTCCAGGCCTCTCATCCTTTTCACACACACGGAGTTCTGACATAGGCATATGAGATGCTCTATAGGTAGAGATTGAATGATACTGCGGTCAGAAAAAAAGTTGCCCCTTAAGTGCCGTTCGCAAAAATGTCAGTTTGTCTTTCTGGAGTAGAGCTCCCTGCGAATCTGCTTCTTTGTGGCCTACACACGGATTATTTTCTGACGCAAATTTAGAATCTCATTGCACAAGGCCCCAAAAAAAAAGACGCCATTTTTGCGGCGTCTTTTTTTTGGGCTTCTAGAATATCGATGTCTGTATTCGACAAAGAACGGCATCTCCCGGCAAAAGGCCTGAGGAATCAGAGAGGCGTATGCGTACTGGAAGGAAATCAATCCCCTCTTGCCCCTGTCCTTTGGGCAATGGCTCAGGGGGCAAAAGCGATTCAACTCGACCTTCATAGGCGCGGCCATCGGCATTCTTCTCAACAGCACAGGCCATACCGCCCTGTATATCGGACTTCGCAGACAGGGGGAACCAGGCCTTAATCCAAAGAGACTGCTCGCTTCCTTCTGGAATTATGAGAAAGAGTGGATCGCCCGCCTCAATGCGGTCGCCAGGCTTCGCGCTCACCTTCATGACAGTCCCGTCTACTGGTGCGGCAACTGTGACATTCACAAGAGCCGGGGCGCGCTTTTCGCTCGGCTGCGCGGGCCTCGCACTGTACCTGTACTGCGAGGCAATGCGCTTGGCTTCCATAACTTCCTGGTGAATGCGGTTTAGCTCCTGAGACAGGGCGGCTCTGACCAAACTGCTTGCCTCAAAGTCTTCCTTTGCCTTCTCCATCCGCTTTCTCGCACTTTCCTCCCGCGCCGCGGCCTGGCGGTACTCAGCACTTGAGGCGCCGCCAGAGGCTGCAATTGAGCGCATGCGCAGCTCACTTTGCACATGCGCAAGCACAGCGTCCTCCATGGCACGCTGCTTTGCCTCCTCCTCGCGCCGTGTCAAAGCAAGTCTTGCTATCGCCTCGTTCTCAGCCTCCTTTGCGCCGCGCATACGCTTATCGACTTCCTCCATTGTCGGAAAACGCAGTATCACGTTCTCCTTCGGCGCAACATCCTGCTTTGGGGCTGGCACATGAGCATCCATACGGGCCACAACATCGCCCTTGCGCACCCGGCCCCCTTCGACAACTGCGAGATCCAGAAGCGGGGCTGAGACTTCGGAGGACACGGTGTAGACCATACCGTCAACAAGAGCGTACTGACTTGTGATCGTTTTCTTTGACCAAAAAATGAAGACAAGTATTGCAGCCAAAAGAAGCAAAATACAGGCAATGAGTATCGCGCGCTGTCTCTTTTGAGGATCAGCCACGATTGCCGGCATGGACAGTGCATTGGAATCACTCATAGAGCCTCCCTATCGCGAAAAAAAGCATCTCTATCAATAACTTTTGCAAAATACATACCTCGACTGGACCATTTGACCGCGCTGCCTCTTTCTGAGAGTATTGCACCCGCCCAAATCTCGACATAAGGAGTTTTGACGTGCTGCCCGATACAAAAAAACTTTGGCATCGTATTTTGCAAAGCATCGCGGCCTTGGCCCTTCTCCTTCTTGGAGGATGCGCCTCTACCCATATCATTGACGGCAAAGGCTACCGCATCATGGCAGAGACTATTCCCTCATCTCTTGCCGAACGGAAGCTCCCAGACGATTCAGAATCCATCAATCAGGCAATACAAAAAGTGGACGAACCCTACGGAGACATCCTCTTTGCCCGGCTTTCGCCGACATTTCTCCAGGGAAGACTCCCGATCTATTATATCGGCGAGACCTTCGCGGACACAATGCAGCCCCGCAGAAGCACCTCCGAAACATATCCCACAGGCTTTACAATCAATCACGTAAGCCAGCGTATCACTGTGTCCCTTCTCGCCTTCTGCGACTGGGATGATGACAACAATCAGGATATGCTGCTTTCCTGCGATGTCTACGCCAAAGATACGGGAAAAAACACGAAATTCTATCTTGCGGCAGCCTCCCCTAAAACATGCGATGGCATTCTTGAGGCAACGCCCATAGCGCTCGTTCATGACAAAGGAGCTGTCGAGACAATCGCGCATCCTACAAAAATTAAAAAAACCGCATCCATCCCCCAAACCCAGTACCGCGAATTCAAACCTGGAGAACAAGAGATCACCGCACCCCCAAGAAGTGAGAACGATCAGTCAACTTCAATTAAGGAACGCTCACTCTAGCAAAAAAAGACCATGCAGCTTATTTCAAAAGCAACAGAAGCCCTTCGACTCCGCCAGAACACAAAGCAGGGACTGACTATCCTTCTGCGCTTTATCATCCTGCTCCTTCTTCTTGTCATCCTCTACGCCGCCATCTTCCAGCTTCTTATGCACGCAGAAGGAGACACCTCGCATTCCTTCATTACCGGCATCTACTGGACTGTCACTGTCATGACAACGCTGGGTTTCGGGGACATAACCTTTGAAACGGACATAGGCCGTCTTTTCTCCGTCCTTGTGCTTTTCTCAGGCATCCTCCTCTTCTTAACCATGCTCCCCCTCATGTTTACCCAGTACCTCTACGCGCCCTGGCTTGAAGCACAGAAAAAAGAGCGCACCCCAAGAGAACTTCCGCCGGAAACTGCAGGCCACGTCATTCTCGTCAACCCAAGTCCCATAGCCTTAAACGTTGCTGACAACTTAAAAACCTATGGCGCACCCTACGCCCTGCTCTCAAGTGACAGCCAAACGACCATGGACTTGATTGACAGAGGCTACACTGTCGTAACCGGTGAACACGATGCAACAAAGGTCTATAAGAATCTGCGCATTGAGAACGCGGCCATGCTTGTGGCCCTCGACACAGACACGCGCAACACAAATATCATCTTTACAGCAAGGGAACTCTGCCCAACAAAACTGTTTCTGATTGCCTCAGCGCGCAACGATGAAAGCACGGAAATACTCAAACTCGCAGGCTGCGATCAGGTCTTTCAGTTCCAAAAGCTTTTAGGTGAGGCTTTGGCCAGGCGCATCTTAAACGATAAGGAACGCTGCAGCATCATTCTGAGAGTTGAGCAGCTGGTCATAGCCGAGACGCCGGTTATGCGCACACCTCTTGTCGGCAAGACGCTCAAAGAATGCGGGCTTAGGGCAAATACGGGTGTCAACGTCGTTGGGCTCTGGGAGCGCGGCCAATTTAAAATCCCCATGGCTGACAGCACCTTTACTGCAACGACAGTTATGGTGATTGCCGGAACCCAGGAGCAGATAGCCAAGGTAAACGAGTATCTCGGCCCGCGGGAGCAAAAGCGCGATCCAAACGAGACGCCTGTTGTGATTATTGGCGGAGGCGGCGTAGGCCTTGCTGCGGCGCGTTTTCTCCAGGCAAGCCACCGCCCCTTCAAGCTCATCGACAAAATACGCAAAAAAGGCATCTCTGAAGACAAAATGATTGTGGGCGACGCCGCGGATCTCTCAACTCTTGAGTCCGCGAACATCCGCAAAGCCCCTTCCGTACTCATCACAACCCACGACGACGACACAAATATCTATCTGACCCTCTACTGCAGGCGCCTTAACCGCGAAGTCCAAATTATCAGCCGAGCAAACCTCGACCGGAGCATCTCGATGCTGCACACTGCCGGCGCAGATCTTGTTCTCTCACTCGCCTCAATGGTCAGCAACAGCGTGATCAACCTGCTCTCCCCAGGCAAGGTCCTGATGATCAATGAAGGGCTCAATATCTTCCGCTCAACAGTGAACGAAAAGCTGGCCGGGACACATCTTCTCGGAAGCGGCATCCGCAGTGAGACACATTGCAGTGTCGTCGCACTGCGCCAGACTGACGGAGAATTGCTCATTAACCCCGATCCCTACCATGTCTTCGCCGTAAACGAGGAACTCTTTGTGATTGGCGATTCGGAGTCAGAAAAAGCCTTTCACGAGCGCTTCAATATCTGAAGGAAAAGAAAAAACGTAAAAAAGCCCCTATTGAGGGGCTTTTTTACGTTTTTTGTTTAGGCTTTCTCAAGAGCCTGCGCAAGATCGGCGATAATATCATCAACATGCTCAAGACCAACCGAGAGCCGCACAAGCCCAGGATCAATGCCGCTCTCCGCAAGCTGCGCGTCGCTTAACTGCCTGTGCGTTGAACTTGCGGGATGAAGTATGCAGGAGCGGATATCCGCAACATGCACCTCAAGCGAGATAAGCTTCAAAGCGTCAATAAAGCGCGCCCCGGCCTCGCGTCCACCGGCAAGCACAAGGGAAATCACACCCGTACAGCCTTTTGGCAAATATTTTGTCGCAAGCGCCCTGTCTGGATTGCCAGGGAGGGACGGATAGGTGACCTGGGAGATGGCTGGGTGCGCGGCAAGAAAGGCTGCAACCGTTGCTCCGTTTTCGCTGTGCTTCTGCATGCGCAAAGGCAATGTCTCAAGCCCAAGATTGATGTAGAATGCGCCCTGCGGGGTCTGGCAGCAGCCCAGATCGCGCATAATCTGCGCCCTGGCCTTCACGATAAAGGCCGCCTTGCCAAAGGCCTCTGTATACACAAGGCCGTGGTAGGAGGGATCTGGCTCGCAAAACTCGCTATAGCCGTGCGCCTTCCAGTCGAAGTTTCCGCTGTCGACAACACAGCCGCCCATCTGCACAGCATGCCCGTCCAGATATTTTGTTGTCGAATGCACAACAATGTCTGCCCCAAACTCAAAAGGCCGGCAGAGATAGGGTGTTGCAAAGGTATTGTCAACGACAAAGGGAACGCCATGCTCGTGAGCGAGACTTGCCAGACGCTCGATATCCAGCACATGCATGGACGGGTTTGTTAGGGTCTCACCAAAAAATAGTTTGGTGTTTGGGCGGAAAGCCTGGGCAAGCTCGCTATTTGGCGCACGCTGATCGACAAAACTCACCTCTATGCCGAAACGCTTGAGTGTCACGGCAAAAAGATTGAACGTCCCGCCATAGATGCTCTGCGTACTCAGCACATGATCCCCGGCCTTGGCGACTGTCAAAATCGCTGTGAGCGTTGCTGCCTGGCCGCTTGAGGTACACAAGGCCCCAACACCGCCCTCAAGGGCGGCAATCTTTTTCTCAACGGCATCCACCGTGGGATTGCCAAGACGCGTATAGAAAAAGCCCGGATCCGCAAGATCAAAGAGACGGGCCACTGCCTCAGTTGATTCGTAGCGAAACGTTGTGCTCTGCGCAATAGGCAGAACACGCGGTTCACCGTTTTTTGGACTATAGCCTTCGTGCAGGCACTGTGTTTCCAGTTGCATATCTCCCCCAAAAGGACAAAAAGCATTGTGTGCGTTTTTTAAACGGCACACTCTCCTTCTAAACATCCGCACTCATTGGGTCAAGCGGGCTGCAATCTTTTGTACTCTTATGCGCTTCAGATCTTGCCATTCACATAATATCCCTATAGAATCTCTATCAATTATCCCAATTATGAACATGCGAGGAGGGATTGCATGAAACGCCTAACTGCCTGTATTGCGGTTTTCGCGCTCGTCCTTGGACTCACGATGGGACTCATACTGAGTCACACCCAGGACGCCCTTGCCGCGGTGATCATTAAAATCGCCGGCATGAAACCCGAAGGGGAACCTGAAACCATCAGCATGCACAAATTCGGGGAATACCTGAAAAAACTTTCAAACGGAAAATATGAAGTCAAGGTGTACCCGAACAGTATTCTCGGCAAAGAGGATTCCTACATCGCACAGACACGGAAAGGCATAATCCAGATGTGCGCCACAGGAACCCAGACATCGGCGCTCCATCCGGCTATGGCCATGCTTGAGACACCGATGCTCTTCGATAGCTACGCCCATGCGAGGAAAGCTATGGACGGCGGACCGACATTTGAACTCATCAATAAAGGCTTTCCTGAAAAATCAGGCCTGCGCACAATGAATGCCTTTCCGCTTGGTTTCCGCCATTTTTACACCAAAAAGCCGCTCAAAGATGTCAAGGATCTTCTTGGCCTGCGTCTTAGAGTCCCGAACATTCCCCTCTACATCCGCTTTGCCAAGGAATGCGGCATAAGTGGCCAGGCTATGCCTTTTGCCGAAGTCCACGGCGCTCTTGACCAGGGAATCATTGATGGCGGCGATAGCCCCCTTGCCGACATCGTGAGCAAAAAGATGTACGAGATAACCCCAGAAATCACGCTGACAGGGCATATTCTCGTTATCCACTCGCTCTACATCAACAAAAAATTCTACGACAATCTGCCTGAGCAGGACAAGAAATGGTTTGATGAGGCGGCAAAGCTCGCCGCTGACTATGTCTGGAAGGAAATGGAGAAGATCGACTCTGAAGCGGAAAAGACAATTCTCGCAAACAAGGGTCACATCACTCAGCCAAACGAGGCCTTCCGCGCCCATATGAAGAATGCCGCCGAAAAGACATGGAATCTCTTCCGCGAGACCGTGCCCAACTGCCAGGAGATCTTGGACAGCGCCGCTGCCCTCAAATAAGGTCGCACACAAAGCCGGATGAGAATTCCGGCTTTTCTTGTTTTATTGCTGTAGCGGCGCCTCCTAGAGAAACAAAGGCTATTTTGCCACGGCGTACAACGTACACAATCTGCCTCAAAAAGAGGAGCTGAGAAGACATACAATTTTTGTTTTTTTTTGAGACCCCCAAAAATTGGAACCATGTGTCACAAAAAACAGCAAATGACCCATCATGCAAACGCACGATGAAAAAGCCCCCGCGACTTCCGAGCAGGAACGCAGCAAAGCGCAGTTTCTCTTCGAAATTTTCTGCGCGACGCTCTTTCTCTCGATGATCGGCCTTGTCTTCTACAATGCCATTCTGCGCAAAGTCTTTAACTCAAGCTACCCCCCAAGTGAGGAATGGGCCCGTTTTCTGTTCATCTATATCACCTTCTTCGGCGCAATCGAGGGTTTCTACCGCTACAGGCACATAGCCGTTGACATGTTTGTCAATCTCTTAGGCCCGGGTGTGCGCAAAATAGTCGACATTCTGGCCATGTGCCTTGGAATTTCCGCCATGACGCTTCTCCTCTATGGAGGCATTGTCAATGTCCTCCAGACAATGGACACCTATTCTCCGGCTACAGGCGTAAACTTAGGCATCATCAACGGTACCCTCCCCATCATGGCCTTTGCCGCCCTCTTACTCCAGCTTCGGGATCTGAAACGGCGTATTATGCCGCAATAAGAGGGGGCAGCCTATGGAACTCTTTCTTTTTCTCGGCACACTCTTTGTTTTTCTCGCTTTAGGCATCCCAATCTGCCTTGTCCTTGTTCTCTGCGCAACAGTGCTTATGCTGCACTCAGGCTTCTGGGACGCCATGACCATACCGGGCGCCATGCTCGACGGCGTAAACAACTACCCTCTTCTCGCAATCCCCTTCTTCGTCTTCGCCGGCGAAATCATGGCTGCCGGCGGACTCTCACGCCGCGTTGTGCGCTTAGCCCAGCTTATTATCGGCCGGATACGCGGAGGCCTTGGCTACGCAGCCATTGTCTCAAGCATCCTTTTTGCTGGCCTTATGGGCAGTTCCGTTGGTGAAGCCGCAGCACTTGGCGGCCTTCTTCTCCCCATGATGAAGGAACAGGGCTATAATCCCGGCAGAGCGGGAGCCGTCATCGCCTCAGGCGCTATCTTAGGGCCCATTATCCCGCCAAGCACAAATTTCATTCTCCTTGGAGCGACAATCAGCAGCCTGTCGATCACCAAACTCTTTATGATCGGCCTTTTCCCAGGCATCTTTATCGGCCTTGCGCTTATGATCGTCTGGTTCATCATTGTGCGCAAGGACAATTACAATGACACAGAAACCTTCACCTTCGCCGAAAGCATCCGCATCCTGATTGACGCCCTGCCCGCATTTCTCATGCCTGTTCTGCTTTTAGGCGGCATCCGTTTCGGCTTTTTCACCCCGACTGAAGGCGGAGCTTTTGCCGCAATCTACGCGATTGTCATCTGTATGTTCTACTACAGGGAACTGTCCTTCAATCAACTGCTCAAAGTAAGCGCCCGCGCTGCCTCAACAACAGCCGTTGTCATGATGATTGTGGGATCGGCGACCGCTGTCGGCTACTTCATAACAATAGCCGACATCCCAAACCAGATGACCGAAATCTTTAGACCCTTGATCGATAAGCCGGTTCTCCTGCTTATCTGCATAAACTTCTTCCTCTTTCTCATCGGCATGGTCATGGATCTGACGCCAAACATCCTGATCTTCGCCCCGGTCTTCTTCCCCCTGATCATGGAAGCGGGCATCGATCCCTACTATTTCGGCCTGCTCTTTATCTTAAATCTCGGCATTGGCGTTATCACCCCACCTGTCGGCACAATTCTCTATGTTGTCTGCGGCATAGGCGATGTGCGCATAGCTGAGCTTATAAAAAAGCTTATTCCCTTCCTTATTATGGAAATTTTCATGCTCTTTGTGCTGCTCCTCTTCCCCAAGCTGTCAATCGTGCCTATGAATTGGCTTATGGGCGAATAGGCAAAAAGAGGGGGACTGAGCGCAGTGTTAGGCGATCGAGAATTTCTTGTACGCCGCACCCAGAATGGCACATATACTCAGCCTCATAACGATTTTCCCATAGGTGGCTGATAAAGGCGTTCTGCGGAAAATCACTGTGCAGTCGAGTATA
>JAFTDR010000279.1 GCA_017454105.1 Desulfovibrionaceae bacterium
CTTTTTTATTAAATTAGAATTATAATTCGAGGAGTGAATTGTTATTTGCTTCGCCCTATGAGACTGATTGACGTAATGGCACTATTACAATTCGAAAAGTTGATTGCAATAAGTGTACACTCCCCTCTGTGAGAGTATCTGGCCGCTCTGCCATAAACTGCCCAAGTCTTTTGCAATCAACCTGTAGAATCGTCATAGTTGCCTAAATTACCATTTTTCAACCAACCCCTCGAATCACAAGAATATCTGCGGACGTGGTTAAGTAAATTACGCAGTCGATGAAAATCTCTCTGACCGTAGTTTCGGACTACTTCGCTGGCATTCTGCTTTAACCACAATGAATCAGTGCGTGATAGCCGTGGTACAGAAAGATGAGTATCCGATCATGGGTCAACACAATACTATGTAGGCTTCATACCCCTTCCAGCTATGTCATTGTCGCCAAAGACCGCATTCTACCGTAGGTGAGGTACGACGAGGTAGGATGCAAGGCGCATTCCGCTCTAAACCCTTGAGCGGATACTCCTGTACCAGCCAGTTGATGTGGTCACCGCTGGATGCCGTGAGGAAAACTATTATGCGGACGAGTATGCAAGTTGATCACGTCGGCACGAATTCAGCTGATGCGCCAAAAGTAATGTCCCGCTGAAAAAGATCTTCCACTTTCGTTCTCGCTAACTGCGGAACTTTGAACTTGCTCCGTGGTTAGGAAAGAAGATTTCACTTATCGCAAGTATACCGTCCGTCGCTGTAGAAATCGCCCCGTCCAGCGTTGATGCGCCCACCTGTCGGGTACGTCCTGTTGTTTCATTGCTCTGGGTGACGGCTCCCAAGGCAGGATGCTCCCATGAATTATCAGAGACAGCCTACGTAAGGGCTTTCCGCGACCTCGTTGCATCAAGTCAAGATAGTGCGTCCCCAAGATCTGCAGCCCTCGTAACTTTGTTTATTCTAGAGATGGCGGGTGTCGAGATCGCGTACATAAATTCATCACGGGGTGATTTGGTCGCGTCGAAATCAAGGAAGTTCTTGGGATGTATCGCCGTAAGGGGCGAGCTGTATACTCGGCATCACAATGATTCTTCCCGCAACACGAAGTGAGTCCTGTGGGTGTCGGCAAATTGAGTTCCTTTTCCTTTGGCGGACAGGGAAAATCATTATGCGGTCGGGTATAGCTAAAGGTCCCGTTGAAAAACGTAAAATGAGCTTCCAGTGATGTGTAGCTAAAACGTGTTACAGGAATTCAGGCTAATCAGAATGGTACGCTTGACAAGGGCTCAAGAGGCAAGGCAAGTATACAACGAGGAATCTAAAGAATGACAGTTTCAAGTGGCAGTACTTATGAAAAAAACTACTGACGGCTCCAAATAGAAGAACTCTCCAGGGGGAGTCTCATAGCGGAAATATTGAGGACAGACAGTATACTTTTTTGAATTGTCCAACGCATAAAGACATTCTCAAGTATTGCATCGACTGTGTTCTTCTCACAGGCATTGAGAATGCCACGATCCCCTGGGGGCAGAATTTTGCCCAAAAGGCGTGTTAGTTCATCCAGAGAGGAAGCCTGCAATGAATTACACAAACAGTCAGTATGCCCTGCTTGAAGAAATAGTTGTGCATGTCTTATCTTCTGCAGGTTCATCTCTTTCGCGGCATATCCTCTTCCCACGCTGCCGCGCAAACGCTCGACGCCATGATTTATTTCCTACCTCTACAGAGATTCTGCACGTTTTGATGAATTTACAGGCCAAAAAGCGCGTGCGAATTGAACGGGGGCGTTGGTGCCTCAACGAGACAGGCCAAAAAGAGTCTACTCACCCGCCTTCCTTTGACGATTTTCTCAAAACCTTATCACCCGAGGGACAGTCCATCATTGGTTCGCAGACACCTCATTCACCTGATTTCTCCTCTGCTGGAAGATGGACACTCTTTCGTAATCTTCTACAGTACTATCAGGATTGCCTCAAATCTGAAGAAGGTGCCGAACCGCTATCCTGGCTGTCCGAACAGAATAAAGACTTTTTTTTTCTGCGACCGGGCACAAAACTGCCTTTGTACGGCAAATCGTGGTCACTCGCTCTGCGTGTTGGAGATAGCGAACGCTGCATTGCCCGCAATCTTCCGCCACGGACAAGTGATGCGCAGCTTGTACTTGGTTATCCCATTGCCATCCGCACTACCAAAGGCCTGGTTCCCTCAATTTCCCTCACTTCGGTCTTTTATTTCGCCCTTACCGCAACCTTTGACGGTATGCTTCACCTAAGCATCCCAGACCCTGAAGTCCAAGTCTGCGTAAAATGGCTAGATGAGGCTTTTTCATCACGTAAAGAGAAGAAACTGCAGTTTTTGGGAGCCTGCGGCCTTATGTCGTTTGGCGATGAGTCAGATAAAGTCCTAGAACCACGCAATCTTGGCGATCTGGTACAGATTCTGTCAATCTTTCAATCTGATGCCCTGCAGGAAGAACTTCTGCCTTTACAGCTCTCCTCCAAGGATCTGCCATCGCTGCCTGAGGACGGAATCTACAATCGGGCTGTTGTCATGCGCGCACGCCGTACTCGATTCAATGGATCATTGTGCCAGGAACTCAAAGCCATTGCCGAGGCCCCCGACGATGTGCTTGATGGGACCGCTTTGGCCACGATCTTCCCAGAGAACACTGAAGACAATTGTGTATTGAATGCTTCCATAGTTAGCGAAGGTATTGTGCCGGATTATCTCTCTATGAACGCAGAGCAGCGCACTGCTGTGGCCAGTCTTCTGACTAAGCCACTTACTGTGATCACTGGTCCACCTGGAAGTGGAAAAAGCCAGGTCATAGCCAGTCTTGCCGCAGCCATTCGGCTAACAGGCCAAAGCATGTTGTTTTCAAGCCGCAACCATAAGGCCATTGACGCGGTTATGCAGCGCGTAACTAATGACAATGGCCGTGATCTCGTAACTCGCGCTAACTCCAAGGAAAATCCCAGCCTGAATTTTACCTTTGCCAAGGCAGCAAAATCTCTCTTAACTTGTCCTTGGCAAGCTGATAAAGCTGAACAGCTGAGAACATTACAGGATACCTTGCAGCAACTGCTGGCCGAAAGAAAAACGTGCGCCGAGATGTGCGCCCACCAATCCACTCTCAGCGATGCCCTTGGGAGTCTGCAGGAAGAACTCGATGATCTTCTACAAAAACTTGGCATTAGTTGTGCCACGCAAATGGTAAACGAGCAGTCATGGCCAACACTACCCGAAGCTGCCATTACGCGCTTCCTTGATTTTGCAGCGCACAGGCAGGGTCAAAGAAATCTCCCTTTCTTCTGTTTTTGGAAGGCTCGCCTTCTCCTAATGTTTGATTGGCGAAGCATTGTTGTCTTCCTGCAAAAACTGGCTCCGTTTGTGCCTATCAATTTCACAGAACGCTCGTGCCATAGCTGTCTTCTCGATGGAGAATTCACCCGAAAGTTGTCTCTGATCCAGCGGATTTATTCCCTGCGTAAGCAGATACTTCCCCTGGCCAATAGCCTACGAGGGACCGTTCCGATTCACCAATTGGTCGCCGACTTGGCCTCCCAGACCAAAAAAATCCAGGATGTGACTACGCAGGCAGTACAACTTGATGCTGAGGTGCGAGAAGGACTGAGACCCGAGTTTTCCCGAAAGGCCGTGGGCGCACTGGAGAGTGCCTTGCGGAGTTTGCAGCAAAATATTCAATCACCACAACAGCGGGCAGAAACCCGGGAACTCCTTACATCCAATCTCTCGGCCATTTTGGCAGGCTTTCCCTGCTGGGCAGTGACCAGTCTCTCAGTGGGGTCACACATTCCCTTGCTACCTCGAATCTTCGATCTTGCTGTACTGGATGAGGCAGGTCAATCGGATATTCCATCGGCAATTCCCATTCTCTTTCGTGCCCGACGTGCTGGAGTTGTTGGTGATCCATGGCAATTGCCCTGTATCACCAAGATTTCCACCCAAAGGGAGCATCTCTTTCTTGGCAAACACCACATCCCACTGCGTTCTGCACGGTTTTTCTACGGAAACAATTCCTTTTTTGATTTGGCTGCAGGATCAAACTCAGCATGGCCCGTACTGCTTGCTGCCACATACCGCAGTGCTCCAGATATAGCTGAGTATTCCAATGCCTTGTTCTACAAAGGCAGATTGCGTGTAGTTACAGATGTTACGCGTTTGAACGTGCCATCAGGCATGGCTACGGGCATCCACTGGACAGATGTTCAAGGAGTAGTGGAACGCTCGGGCCCTAGTGGTTGCATCTGTACTGCCGAGATTGAGACTGTGGTGCGCCTCGTTCGCGAACTGCTTATGCTCAATTCCTTCAAAGGCACTGTAGGGGTTGTGACACCGTTTCGTCAGCAAGCTGATCGCATAAACGATACACTCTACCGATCGGATACGGCCTTTGCTCATGCCTTGCAGGCTGCAGAATGCTATGTCTCTACGGCACATGGTTTTCAGGGTGATGAACGGGATGTGATGTTCCTAAGCCTGTGCGGTGGGCCAAATATGCCCTCTGGATCTCACAATTTTCTCGCAACCAATGGGCGCCTGTTCAATGTGGCCGCAAGCCGGGCACGCGCGGTACTCCACATTGTAGGCAATCGGCAATGGGCAAAAACATCAGGCATCCCGCATATTGAACAACTGACGATAGAGCCCACAGTGCGACAACGCCAGTATGTAGCCAAAGGGCTGTGGGCACCGTGCGAATCACCTTGGGAGAAAGTACTCATGGAAGCCTTGCAGGCAGCTGGTTTACAACCGCTCCCCCAGCTACCCATTGCTGGGCGCAGACTCGACTTGGCATTATGTGATAATCAACGAAATGTGTTTATAGATATAGAAGTTGACGGAGACTGTCACCGTACAAGCAATGGCACTCGGCAAACCGACGACATCTGGCGAGATATACAGTTGCAGGGGCGAGGCTGGCTCGTGCTTCGTTTCTGGACTTATGAGCTGAGAGAAAATCTTGATGACTGCGTGAGCAGGATCGTAGACGTCTGGAGGCAGGATGGAAACAGAGAATAGCACAGCAACAAATCAGAGCGTACCCCCTCATACAGGAGGGAATACGGCACTGCGAGGACGGTTGGACACAGCGTTTTTTTCTGTATGGATCATGGGTCTATTCATCGTTGTGACGCTTATTCTCGCGGGCTGCGTGGCCTGGCGTTTACTGTATATAAACCAGGATCTCCTGCAGATTAAACAGGACAGAGAACTCTTAAACCGCGATATCGCCACAGCGGCACGGATGCGAGCCGAACTCCCCAAGCTGCGTATACATCACGAAGAACTGACAAGAAAAGTAGATCATCTGCAGGCCGAAAAGACCAATCTACAGACGTCTGTGGAAGAGATGCAAGGACAGATGCTGGACATGCAGTCCGCCAGAGATTCCGCCAAGCGTATGCGTGACGATCTCAGTGCGCAAAACACAGCCTTGCAAAGGCAGCTTAAAGAAAAACGTACCGAGATGACCTCACTGGAGCAGCGGCTACCCAACCATCGTCAAACTGTGGCAAATCTTGAGGCACAAATACGGGAACTGCAGCAATCGGTAAGCATCTTGGAATCGCAAAAGCGTGAAGTTGAACGAACAAACCAGATGCTTACCCAGCTCAAGGTCGAAGCTCAAAAAGCTCAGACAGAGCTGCGCACAACGCAGGGAGAACAGGAGACAGAACGGCGCAACATCGAGGCACTTCGAAAGGAAAGTGCGACCCTGCACAAAGAACTCGCCGACAGGCGCAGTGAAAGAGAAAACTTAGACAATCGTCTGCCCCAGTTGCGTCAGTCTCTA
Organism: Desulfovibrionaceae bacterium; assembly: GCA_017454105.1. Classification (GTDB taxonomy): domain Bacteria; phylum Desulfobacterota; class Desulfovibrionia; order Desulfovibrionales; family Desulfovibrionaceae; genus Desulfovibrio. The sequence continues at coordinate 5,810 of JAFTDR010000279.1, forward strand.
GCGGATATGGAAGCACAATCTGCTGGCTTACGCAAAACCATTAACCAGCTGGAGCAGCAGAAAGGAATCCTGGAGGGCACACTTGCGGGTCAACAGAAGGAACTGGCTCTTACCAAACAATCCATAGAACGCTTACAAAGCGATCAAAAAGTACTCCGAGGCCTCTCTGACCAATTCAGCCAACGCTTTGAAGCAACTATGAATGGCTTGGCTCGCGCAACCGAGACCTTTTCCTCTCAGACCGAATCAGTGCGTACTCTTTTTCGTTCTCTAGCGCAAGAACTTGCGGCACTCAAACAACAAAAAGAGGCGCTCTCAGCAACCGTGAATGCGTTACAGAAAAAAGTCTCCGAGCGCGAAGCCGAAGTGCAGCAAAGTGAGCAGGAGCTTGCCCGCCTCAAAGCTTTGGTGAGCAACCTTGACGCTGACAGCAAGGCATTGAGTGGATCAACCAAGACTCTTATAGGCGTAACTGGGATCTTTTCCACCCAAAGCAAATCAATGCTCACTCTTTTGCGTTCCCTAGAGCAGGAAATTGAGTCACTCAGACAGCAAAAGGACGCGCTCTCTTCAACCGTAAAAGTTTTGCAAAAAGTCGCCTCGGAGCGCGAGGCAAAACTGCAACAAAATGAGCAGGAGCTTGTCCGACTAAGAACTCAGGTTGACAGACTTGGTGCTGATAGCAAAACTTTGAATGAACTGACTCGCGATCTTGGTGTGAAAACAGAAGCAGTCCTGCAGCGATTTTCCGAATCAAGTACAGCCATCGACAAAGAGACTACAGTGCTTCTCCGCAGTCTGGCCGACGCTGTCGCTGTTTTAAGTCGTCAGACCCAAAGTTTTGACACAGCCGTTCAAAGCTTGAATACCCAAGGCGACCGGCCATAGAATTCCATGACAATCTAAATTCTACAGTTTTTTTACACAAAAAAGCCTTTGTCTGGTGCGGGTTTCCGTAAGTTCTCCGCGCCTTCTAAAAATGCTTTTTTAAACAACATCCAAAACTAGATTTCGCTTTGATATAAAACCTAGATATCAAATATAACCATAAAGTGTGTTATAATATTTAAGATTAAAAATTCAATATTAAGAAAGAATAAAGTTTTTATTTCATCGTCACTTTATATTCTACATATTAAACTATGTATAAAAATTGACGCCCCAGTCATTTCGCTCTAGTTATTATATTTCCGATCGTTTTTTGTTACTTATTTCATTAATTTTACTGTTTACTATTGCAGCGTATCTATAATGCCTGACTATATAAAAACTTAGAATTTTTTCGGACATGATATTCATAAAAAATTTTTATAGTATCCAAATTTTTTGTAAAAAATCATACAGAATCGAGAATGACAATCGCAAGGAGGTATAGAACATCCCCAGACCTGCCACACCATGTGTATAAAAAAAACACAGGTCTGACCCGTGCATTTCATGTGATTCACAGTGACTTTTCACCTCTGAAAACTATGAACAAATCATCGAATCCAAGACGTAATGAGATTATCAATGGACACCTTACAACTACCTGATTTTACGATACTTACTTGGGTTGGTTTTATTATTGCCCTCTGCACTATTGTTGGCAGCTGCTTTTTCTTTTTTCTGTATTTTCGTATGCGGGTTAAAGCGCAGCTTGCTGACAGCGACGATGTGGCCTCCCTCGCGGCACGCCGTACTCAGCTACTCGCGGATGTAGAAGCCGTTCAACAAAGGCTCAAGGAGAACCTGCGGGAATTGACCCAGACTGAGGGCGAAAGGCTGCAACAGGAAAACATGCGTCAAGAACTCGACCGTTTGGGAGAAGAGATAGCGCAAGCACGTCAGGAACTTCAAAATAAATTCGATCAGGCAGATAGTGCTGTACAGGAACTGGACGGTATCCGTAGGACCGCTGAGAATACCTCACAAGAAATCGGTCGACTTGATGCAAAAAAAGAAGCCATGGTGAAAGAACTGGAGAAGCTGAAAATCCAGATCGAAACCCTCAAACAAGAAGAGCAGAGATATCAAGAGACTGTAACGCCTCTACGGAATGAGCTGAATACAATGCAAAGCACCTTGGCTGACACGACAGAAAGGTACGAAAATCTGCAGGAAGAAGTTCAAAAAAAAGAAGATGCCAGAAGACGCCTTGACGGTCTCTTGTACACCCTTCAGGAGGATCTTGAAAAATGCCGTAGTGAGTGGGCTCCTTTAGTAGAGAATATCAAGGATTTGAAGTCTAAGTACGACCAATACAAAACCGAGATTGCTTCTGCTCGTGACACCCTGGATGGTCTGCGCTACGAAGTGCAATCCCTGCAAGTGCGAAAGACGTTGCTTGAAAAAGAATTGGGTTCACAGAGTACGGCTGTCAAAGAGGACAACGACAGCCGGTATAACAATCTCCTGGTGGATCAGTCGGACTGCCTGAATCCAAAGCAATTCCCTGCACCTCGCAGCGGTGACGAGACTAACGAGTACAAGGTACTGCAAGCCTTTGCTGGCTCACTGCGTGATCAAGGCTATGTCTTCTCAAACCGTGTCATTCGTGCTTTCCATACGGCCCTTAAATGTCAGGACATCAACCCGCTTACGGTATTGGCCGGAGTCTCTGGGACGGGCAAAACCCTGTTGCCCATCCGTTATGCAGAATTCATGGGCATCCATCGCTTAGTTATGCCCGTGCAGCCAAGGTGGGATTCGCCTCAGGATCTCTTTGGCTTCTACAATTATATGGAGGGCCAGTACAAGGCAACAGAACTTTCGCGCAGCCTCATCCGCATGGATCCGTACAATTATTCCAAGCAACCGTACAGTGCCGAAATGCGCGACCATATGCTGCTCGTCTTGCTGGACGAAATGAATTTGGCGCGTACGGAATATTATTTCAGCGAATTTCTGTCGCGGCTGGAATTGCGACGCACTGTGGAAAACCCGAATGATCAAGCAGCTCGAATAACTGCAGAGATCGAGCTGGATACCGGCCCAGGCCGAGAGAAATTCCGCATCTGGGTTCCACACAATGTTCTCTTTGTGGGCACCATGAACGAAGACGAAAGCACGCAATCGCTTTCCGACAAGGTTTTGGATCGATCCAACGTGATTCGCTTTGGCAAACCAGACGCAAAGTTTGAAAGTCTGAGTCGTTCTGCCCAAACCCGGCACGAAAACGCCTGGCTTCCCTACCAGGTATGGCAAAGCTGGCAGCATAAACCCAATAACAACGATGTCTGGCAGAGCGCAGTAACGAAATGGATTATTGAACTCAATGAAGCTCTGGATACAATTGGTCGCCCATTTGGATTTCGCGTTCATCAGGCCATCGAGACCTATGTTGCCAATTATCCTGACAGAGAAGAAGACAGCTGGAAAATGGCCTTTGCCGACCAGGTGGAACAGAAGATTTTGCCAAAGATACGCGGAGTTGACATGAACGATGGTGAGGTCTTAAGTACACTCGATACCATAAGTACTATCATCAAAGAGCTAGGCGACAGCGAATTGGATACTGCTTTTAACACCTCGCGGAGTGAAAGCGCAAACCTTGGCATGTTCCATTGGCGGGGTGTCTCCCGTTCCATCAGAGACAATTAACCATGCCAAAGATAGCATCACAAATTCGACTCTGGCCTTGGTCGTGTATCAAGGGTGAGGTCATCGAGATGCAGGATATGGGCCTTGGCATACCCTGGTTTGGCTGCCCGTTATTTGAATCAGCCGAGGATGTCTCCATCATTCACTCGGTACACAACTATATGTTTGTACACCACGGCAGTAGTTTTCTCTCCAGTAATGGTCGCTATCAGCTCTCTTCCGTGCCTCATGGGATTATTGCCTCCCATGGCCGCGTGTTCAATCGCTCAACCAGCATTAAGCTGCGCAATCAGGGAAACTCTGAACACATTAAAATTTGCTCCAATGGTGCCATAGATCAGCATGAAAATGCTGGAGCAGAATCCAAGCTGGCCACAATCGTCAAAGCCTGGAGCCAGTTTTTCGACGACTGCATTGCGGCGGCCTCCACAGAGGGCGGCCGACAAAATACCCTCAGCGTGCGGCATTTAGGATATATTCCTTGGCTCGACATGCAGGCAATCATTCAAAAATTCTCCTGCTCAGCTAATGATCCCCACATGGCTCTCATCGTTGAGATCGCCAATCGCATGAACCAAAAGCTTCCCCACATCGTTCGAAAAGCGCGTAAGATCCTGTTGCGGGAGAGAAAGATGTTGTCTGCAGGCAGAATTGCCGAGATGGATACGAACTGTTTGCAGTGGTTCGTCCGGCAACCTGGGAAAACGGCCATAGAAAAGGCGTCTGTTCATAACCAATGCCTGCAAGGCATCTCCCGCCGAGAAACCTTTGATACTCTGGAAAATCGTGTACTTCGCGATTTTCTTATGCGCAGTCGAAATGCTGCGCGGCAATATATCAGGGCTGAATACAATGAACAGACCAGTATGTCACCGCGCATCAAACAGGTCACGCTGTTAAAGGGGCTCTGCCGCGATCTTTTACTAAACGACGTTTTTACGCATGTCGCCCCATTAAAGAGCAAGGTTGCGCCCAATTATGTTTTGCAAAGCGATTTGCGATATCGGGAAGTCTGGGATCTCTACTGTCGTCTCCTGCGTCAAGAAGAACAAGAGGATCGAGCCTGGGACTGGCAGTCACGCACCTGGGCCGACATTGTTCGCATTCTTGTGGGCGTTGCTTTACTCGGTCTAAGCAAGAGTACGAATTCTGCAGCCATCACAGTCAGCACGACATACACATCCACAGTCCATATTCTGCGTGAACAGGACAGCGGACGGCGGGCCACACCTGGTACCGATCCAGGCCCTTTTTTTATTACCACGCAGGGTTCTTCAACGCCGGAATGGGTACTCTCGATGGTTCATTGCGATCTTGCTGATCTCCACGAGGCCACAGAGCATCTCTCGGTCACGGGTGGGCACTGCTATCTCGTACTCGAACACATTGGCAGTAAGGACACCCGTGTCGTGATTTTATGGAGTATACATACAGCATCATCGAAACTCAGTTTCTCTTGGTCAGATGTGAGCCGTTCGGCCTCCAATGCCCTAATGTTCTACAAACTCGATCATCAACGCTATACCACAGGAACGCCAGCGCTCTCTGCGCTTGTTTTGGCCAATTCTCTCACTGCCCAACAAACCCACGTGGTGGAAGACCATGGCAATGCTCCCGTACTTGTGCTGCCCGCCGAACCAGGTCGCTGGGCCAATGATCTGCCAAATATCCGTTCCCTTTTGCTTCATTTTTTACAAAGGGCCATTGCATGAAAACAAGAGGCATTGCCTGGTTCGGCATCAACGACAGTATCTGTGAGCCGAAAAGCGTTCTGAAAGCATCTGACGAGTATCTAATTGAAGATGTCTTGCTGCCGAAGCATCGTCTGGGGCGCATACTCTGCGGCAATGCTGCGGAAAATGAACGCACGCACGCTGGGCTGAGCTGGCCACCCGAGGCCCGCCTGAAAGTAGGTACTCACTTACGACGCGCTCCGATACCAGCCTTATGGCGTCTTTTGTGCGAGCGCAAAGAAGAGAATGCATTTTGGCAGATCGATCAAGGTGTCCAGTTTCCGGTGGCTGAACTGCTCATCAACAGCATAAACTCGGCACTCAATGAAGTATTACCAGAGGGAGAACGGTGGCAAGACGGCAAGATTCAGCCCGTTATTGTTATCCCAGAAACACTTCACGAAAACGGACAGGACGCACTGCTTTCGCGGTGTAGCACACTGGGCTTGCCGTCACCATTTCTGCTCTGGCGTTCAGTAGCCGCAGCACTGACTTGGATCAGCCAATTGAGCAACGAACAGCGTCATCAGCTTCCCTTGAATAAGGACTGCGCAGTGGCGGTCCTGTACTTTGGCGCAGATGCGATTGAGATGACCTTGCTGCGCTTACGCGGACGTTCACACAAAGGACACAATCTCATCCTCCCCCTACGCAGGCGTCCCACCAATCTTTCTCTTCTGCCTGCCGGTATGGACTGGGCAGCCAACATCATGGAGCAGCTCTGTGACAAGGATGATTACAACGCCTTCTGGCAGCTGTTCACGCGTTTTCCCGAAGTATGGCAGACCATTGCCGGAGCAGCGTATCAACGGAAGGAGTTCCCCCGCGTTTGGAGTACGGCAAATGGCTGGAAACTGTGGACCGCCGACTCCATCGCTAATAAGGTCATGACAGCGCCGGCTTGCCATTCGCAAATGCTGCACAATCTTTTTGCCCCTTCATGTCACTTGATCGAATACAATGAAGGCAGACTGTCGTACGTTGACTGGTTGAAAACACGCGTGGCCAAATTTGTCGACGAAGTCTCTGCCGACGGGATACATCTTGTTGACATCATAACCTGTGGATCGCTTATCTCATCTACCCCGTGTGCCTGGCTCAAAGAGGTCTGTGCCCCCTTTGCGCGTTTGAAAACTTCTATCGGAACGCCACTCTTTCGCTCATGCTTTGCAGGGCACAAGGCACTTGCCCAAGGTGCAACCATTTATGGAGAATACCGCAGACAAGGTATCCCCGCCTACCTCGATACGGTAGAGCAGATCTCTCTCTTGACTCGCGATGGCTCTGGTTATCGTCAATGGTCTCCCCTACTGAAAACTCTGGAAGTGGTTGGTGGCGAAAAACTCAAAGGGGATATACCTCATTGTGTTAGCGTACGGGCTAAAAGCCCTGCTATCGATCTCTGGCTGTGCATGGGTGATACTCCCGATCTTGACGATCGCTTTCCCAAGGAACCGGTCAATGTTTCATCCTGCCGTCTTCGACTCATCCGTCAATGGGTACGTCAACAGGACAGTTTGGCTCAGGTCATCGAAGGGGCAAAAGATCTTCCAGAAAAGGCATATGTCATTGCTTATGCTCGTGTGGTCTTTGGCTTCGACGAAAAGGTGCATGAGACTATACCAGCTAAGGGTCAGGAAAATGTCCGTCGCTACAGGATGACCTTCCCCAGAATCCCAGAACACAACATGCTTCTCGATGTGGAGCTTTCCATCTATCCTGCATCTGGTCGAGCCCAAATCTATTTTGTACCCACGGATAAGGAATTCCTAGATGGGCGAAAGATCCGCCTCAATTATGATCGCATGGAAAAGAACATTCCGCTCGACAGGGAGGAACACGGTTGGCCAGCACGCATGGAGATTGCTGCCCATCCCGACGATATTTCATTGACCTCAAGAAAAAACATTTTGAAACGATGGGAACACATTTCTCCTCAAGCTTGGTTGAACGCAAAGGAGACGAAGAATATTTGGCAGACATTGCAACTGAAAAAAATGCAATATAATGGGCATCTTTCTGTTGTTGACCTCTCCACCATTACCGAAGATGGTGAATGTTGCACTGAGGCCGGACGAGCGATTGTTGCGCGTATTGCCAACAGATTTCGAGAACTGTTCGATATACTTGTGGTTAGCAATCCGTCTGAAATTGGTCCTCTCCTTGTTCGGGCTACCCGCTTGAACACGGCCACGCCTGCGAATATTCGCGCATTCATTGTTGATTGCCTTAACAAACGTCAAACAGCTGGATTATCAAATTTCTTCGATGCCGCAGGTCGGTGTCTTTCGAGCAAAGAAGAACTCTCTGCTTTTATCAATTGTATTCTTGCAGATAAAAAATATACTATTTCTTATCTGCGTGGTTTGCGCAATATACTGCAATACCGAACAGAAGTCTTGGAGTGCCTTGATGAGAACAGCGTGTTTTACATCTTGATGCGCGTGAAAGACAGTATGAAAAAAGAGTACGACAAGAAGACATTCAAGCAAACATTTTTTCAGTGTTCCCTCGTCATTCTCTATCTGTTGCGGTACCGTATGCGACAACCTGATTTCTTTGAGCAGCCGCACGTCAAACAGATCTTAGATTGCTGCATCAAATATATGCACGATGCAAGTGAAAGCTTGGACAAGCAAGACAGTAACCGACAAAAGTATCTCACCGCTGCCAAAACTTTTGAGGACTTTGTAAACAAGAAGGCTGTGGGGCTGTTACCACTGGCAATAGCTGAACTGTCTGAAGAGTGAAACCGCTGCACTCCTCCTCGTGATTATATATCAAGTAAGAACTGAATCCTACTCCTTTTCAATTTGAAATGGGTATAATTTTGATTCTTCGAGGGGGTTCGTGGGTACCCTTTCCGCCGGTTATTCGGGCTTGTGGTTCTTCCGCACTCCTTTATTAAGGAGGTGTAAAAAGTATCTTGACATTTTTGTTGAAACTGGTGGAGAGTTTCAATAACAGGAATGAATGATATTTTTAATCTTGAATTCCCACCTTCCGTGTTACCTACATGGCTCCAGAGGCCATTCTGCCAACTTAAGCGGCGGATTGTAGCTAAATGAACTCGTTTAGCTACAAAGGCTCTTTTTGAGTTGGAAGAGCAGATGGACTGTAACTCAC
>JAFTDR010000280.1 GCA_017454105.1 Desulfovibrionaceae bacterium
CATGGGGCTTCAGGCCCAACCTTACGATCTGACCTGCCCAGGTAGTTTTTAATTGAACGGCTCATCCAATTAAGTGGCTGTTCCATCCACATGAGGTATAGCCCTCGTGTCGCACCGTACAATTATACGGGCTGTAAGAGCTGTTACGCTTGCAAGCTCAAGGATGGGAAATCCTATGGCGTCTGCGCTATACAAGACGACATACACCCTGTTCTGGCGACACTTTCCCAGGCCGATGCCATAGTCTTCGGCTCCCCCATCTATTTCGGCGGCGTTTCCGGTATGCTCCGCTGTTTTGAAGAGCGTCTTCTTTTTCCCTTCCTCTCCTACAAAGACAATCACGAGAGCATCGCACCGAAGAAGATTCGGACAGCCTTTGTCTATACGATGAATGTGACTGACGATCGTATGCGTGAATGGAAATATCCCGAGCGGTTACAAATGATGGAAGGCTATGTGGGCCATATTTTCGGCTATACACCGCATGTCCTCTACGTCAACAACACTGTGCAATTTAAGGACTATTCAAAGTATGTTTGCACAATGTTTTCAGGTGAAGAAAAAGCGAAATACAAGGAAGAGCATTTTCCCGATGACTGTGGCAAAGCGGCGGCAATAGGGGCAGCCCTTGTGGCAGACTAACGGCTGGACTCTCCCCTCTTGCATTCTTAGGCGTACTCTTTCTCCAGTGGCGAAGATGTTTGGTTCTGAGTGCAGGCCAATCCGAGAGTTTTCAAGCCTACACAGTCGATTCTTCGATTGTCAAAAAAATAGCCCGTGTTTCGCTCATTTTCTATGAGCGAAACACGGGCCATCAAGAAACCTTTCTTGCCCATACGCTCTGTACAACACTCCGCGACTTTGACTTTGTAGACTGCACACACTTGCTTCCAAGCAGAGGCTTTTTTTTCTGGCCTTGGCGGAATAACTCACAAGGGCAGACAGTGGAATGCGATTCGATCCAAACAGTCTTGGCATTCCGTAAGCCTCACACAAACTCGCCTGGAACCCGCTCTTCTTGTGTCAGGCAATTCGATAGGACTCGCGCAAACAGCGCTCAACGCTTTGTCCTTTGATTGTCTGCACGCCTGGGTGATGCGTTGTTGAGAGTTCAAGACAGCATGATAAACGGTCCCAAGCAAGAAATATATTGATAGTTTTGCAAAAAGGAGTCAGAGTCTGGTATTTTCAACTCCAAGTGGCAATTTTTTTCTGACCGTAACAAACTATGAGGTTTTCAAAAGTCTGTGTGCTGAAACGCCACGAGGGAGAACTCCATGCCATTTTGCTTATGTCGAGTGACCGTTGACGTCACACACGAGCAGGAAAAAACACTTTCGTCCCGCATAGGACAGGCTTTGGGCCATGGGGAGCGTTTTCTTCTTCTCGATGTTCAAGCAAACTGTCATATGATACTGCGAGGCTCAGCAACAGAGGATGTTGCGTATATTCAGCTCAGTATCTTTGGTAATGAAGAACACTGTGGCTATGCGCAGCTGACGCAGAAGATTACGGGCATAGTGTACGAAGTCCTGGGCATTCCGACAGAGAATATCTATATACAGTACGTAGACATACCGTGCTTCGGCTGGGCCGGTTCAACGTTTCCCGCATCGTGCGACGCAACAAATTCAGGTACTCCATGACGAGAGACACGCACCCCATTCTTCTTCAGAGTTTCACCGATCCCATGATGGGTCTCTCCTACGAGATGGAACCCATCTTCAGACGACTTGAAACGCACTATCCCAATCTCATCACCTTTCAGAACTGCATGGCATTGCTTGTGCGGGATGTCTACGACTTTGTCAATCCTGCCGATCTCGCGCTGGGCAAAGAAATCGCCTTGGAACGCTATCTGCCACGCCTTGCGGCCATCTATCGCGCTGAAGAGGCGATAAGCCACATGCCCATATGCATGGAGATTTGTCACCTCTTTGATACAGAACACACATCAACCTGGCCGCTCAATCTCGCCTACAAGGCTGTGGAACGCGTGGCTCCGAATCGTGCCCAGCAATTCCTCTACGCTCTTAGGTTTGCAACCGTTGTGGAATGCCGACAAACGACACGCGCAGAAGAAATCAAGGATGTTGTCCGGCAATGCTCCGTCAATGAAGAGGATTTTCTGAACTGTATAGCAGATGGACGGGCTGAGAAAGACCTTCTTGCGGATCTCGCCCTCTGCCGACACTACCGAATCACAGGCCTCCCGGCCTACCGTTTGGCCTATAAAGAAAGCGAGATGCTTTTGCACGGCGTGCTTCCCTACGAGACCTTTACGGACGCCATCGCGAAACTCACAGACAATGCCGTTGCTCCTCAACACGTTTCTTCGTGCCCTGACGCGCTTTTTGACTTTATCAAACGGCATCCGCTGATCTCCCCGATTGAACTCAAGGAAGCCTTTGATCTCCCAGACACGGAAACCGTGCGCAGACTCCTAAAAGAGCCTATTGCAAACGGCGCCCTGCGCGTTCTCCCCGTATGTCACGGTTATTTTTTTTCATATCATGTAGGTAAGGAGACAGTATGAACAGCGTTTGTCAAATTCTGGGCATAGAAAAACCAATCATTCAGGGACCCATGGTCTGGTTGACAGATGTCAAACTGGTGGCTGCAGTCAGTGCCGCCGGCGGACTCGGAAGCCTGGGACCAAACGCGGGGCAGACAACAGTCACCCGTGATCCCATCGAAACGGCGGAGAGGATGCGGGCTCAAATACGGGGAGTCCGCGCATGCACAGACAAAGCCTTTTCTGTGAATATTTTGCCCGGAACCAACGACATCTACACCCCGCCCATGCTCAAGGTGATCTCTGAAGAACATGTTCCTGTGGTCACCTATGTTGGCGAAGTGGACGAGGACATATTTCGAGACTTGAAAGGATTTGGGTGCAAAATCGTCTACCGTTCGCTCACGCCGTCTGCAGCCAATGCCCGTATGGCCGAAAAAGCCGGAGCGGACATCATTGTCGCAACTGGTTTCGATGAGGGAGGCTCTCTTCCAGACAAATCCCTCGGAACCTTTTCCATAGTTCCCCTCCTTGTCGATGCGGTGGAACATACCCCTATTCTTGCTGCTGGTGGCATTGTCGACAACAGAGGCTGTAAAGCGGCCTTTGCTCTTGGTGCCCAAGGGGTCTACTGCGGCACAGTCTTTTTGATGAGCGCAGAAAGCAGAATGGCGGAATCTGTGAAAAAGGCCGCTCTCACCCATGACGCCCAAGACCTTCTCTTCTTCCGCACACATCCCTATTTTTATCGCACTCTCCCAGGAAAACTTGCCAATACACTCCGAGCCATGCATGAGGCTGGGGAGAGCAGAGAAGTCATCGCAAAGGCTATGGGAGGTTTCGCTGGACTCCGTATAGGCATGCTTGAGGGCGACATGGACAAGGGCTATGTTTCCTTAGGGAATGGCATTAGCTTCATCCATTCAATCAAAACAGCCGCCCAAATCGTCAACGATATCACGGCCGGCTTTGAAAGCTGGCAGTAAGGCACTTAGGACTTCCACAGTTTGTTCTGGCATGCACCAGAAACAAACTGTCATGCTTGCGAACGTACGTCAGCTGGACAACTTTTTCCGCGTGTGCGGTTTAGTATACTATCGGTCACATTCGGGCGTCCCCAAGAACCTGGCATATCAATCGCTTGTCAGTTGCCAATGACATTCATCCTCCTCTTCGCGCGTCACTGACCTTTGCAGATGAAGATCCATATCACGAGAAGTCCTTAATCCACTGTAGGTGATTGAACGATTTATTGCAATTCGTACACGCAGAAAAAATTGCCACGTACAGATATACTCCAGCCAGTAACAAACTGACGTTTTTGCTAACGGGAACTAGTACAGATCTAAGTATTTGCAAATCAAAGTGTGAACTTTTTTTTCTGACTGCAGTATAACAATACAAGACTCTGTGCTGGCTGCCGCTTGCAAAAATGTGAGTTCGTTTATTTCCGGAGTATATTTCGGTCATGTGACTGTCCTCGTGTTGGTTTTCACGTCCTCTAGAAAAATACCACACGTTGTACCTGACTCCCCCTCACCGGGATCCCCCTCTGGTAAGGGCTCTTTTCAGGCTCTCATAGCCCATCACTGGTCTGAGCTTACTGCTGTCTTAAGCCGAATACTCTTAAGCAGTAGAGAGAATACGAGGATCTGTCTTGCCTCATTCTGTGGCAGAGGAGAGGATGGACTGAGGTACACTCACCTACGCATCTATTGTACTCTACCTTCCGCAAGCCATAACTATGAGAGAAACGCGGGGACAGACTTTTCATTACAAGTATACATTTATACATTAGCTGCAGTGGCCTCTGCGCAGCCAATCACGTGAGGGGGCAGAGAAGAGCTCCTTTCAAGCGAGATAGAATACGGACTTGGTTAACGTTGTCAAAGTTCGAAGAAGGTAAAAGGCCTACAGTGACATCCTTCAAATTTGAGAGTGTTCCAGCATTTTTTACACATGAACTTAAAGAAGTCAATAATAGGTGCGCAGGCACTGCTGGCCATGCGTACGTTCATATGCGAAGAGCCTCCCGCCCTGTGTGGGCGAGAGGCTCTTCTTGGTATTTTGTAGCGATGCTTGATCGCTGTGGATTTTATGAAAGCAAAGCTTGCTTGCTTCAATCGCCTCTGCTATACACATTCAAGAGAATGAAAGAGCGTGAACCCCCGTGAAACTGGGTGTCGTAGGTGGTCTGTCTTAAGCTCTTGGTGCGCGAGGCTACTTGCTTGCAGCACCTTGTACGAGAGCGATTCATAGTTCCATCGGCATGTCAAAGGGTTTGTCCCAAAAGGCTCCTTGGACATCGGTGACCTCGCAGTCTTCACTGATACGGATACAACAAAACGCTTCTTTTGGTGCATCCTGTGTCGTGTCAGCAACAAACCGAACCTCTTGAACGTAGTGCGACTCCGATTCGTACCACGTAATAGTTTCCCAACTCCATACCTCTGCCCCTTGAGTCTCATCCTTGCAAGGCGCATCAGCGTGAGTCAAGAGACTCGGCACCTCTGCTTTCTCAGTTTCAGACAGATCTGTACCACACGTAAGCGGTTCTGCAATACCGGTACTCCGTGCGTATTCAAAAACGTCTGAACGATATCCTATTGTGTCCTCCTTTTCGCAAACGCTCTTCAGTGCGGCAATATACAATTTGTATACCCGGTCGCATAATGACTTTCCCACTCAAGTCAAAGAAGAGCGACCTGTAAGTATATTCCAGTCAGAAAAAACTGACAATTTTGCGAACGGGAGTCGAAGCAGAGTCAAGTATTTTCAAAGACAAGCGGTAATTTTTATCTGACCGCAGTATAATCACCACAGAAAAAATCATTGTGACACTGAGTAGAGCAGCGCGATGAGTCGATACGACCGACGAATGGTGCTGCGTGTATCTATAACAGAAGAGAGCCACCCGAGGGTGACTCTCTATAGTTGTGCCATTTTTTTACGCTGCGTTGGCATACTTCCACCAAGCTGTTTCCTGACTACCCCCACGAAATCCTGCGTTTTCAGGGCCTCGCAAGAAGCCCATTGAAATTTGTATCGGCATGACTACAAACACAAGAGGTCTCCTGGTGCCACCATGCCGCAGGGGTGTTATACTCTGGGCAGAAACAAACGGACATGTTTGCGAACAGCAGTGAGTACAGAGTCTGGTATTTTCAACTCCAAGTGGTCATTTTTTTTCTGACCTCAGTATACCGTACACTAACCCTAAGATCTTGCACGGTCTCTTGCTCTGACCCCGCAACGCGGGCAAAAAAAGCCTCCAATGAAGATGATTGTACGCATCAGTCTCGAAATCGGATCCAACCTTTCTTGATCGCTATACTCGTGGCGGATAAAATCTTCCATCGCACTTCTTCCTACTCTGCCCGGTGCATCTACCGTCCAAGAGGAGATTAAGAAGATCTTTGGCGTCGTGAGTATAACAGGCCAACTAACCCGAACACGCATAGAGCTAAATAATACCATGCTGCAAGATTCATTATTAGCCTCCTGTCAAGGTGTCGCCCATCAAAAGAAAAATACCCCCTGCGCTGATTCCTAAGCCAGCAGAAGTGATTGCACCCTGGAAAGCTGCCGTAGCAATGAGCGCTACACCAAGCATGGCGCACGCGTTTGACCACTATTTCCTCTCATATTTTCACTCTACACACAAAGTCACATGCTTGCAAGCATCCCGTATCTAAATTTCACGGTCACCGCATCATACTGCGGTCAGAAGAAACAGTGGTGCTGCAATTCTGCGTACTCCAGTCCTCGCGTCCTTCGTGGGCAAAAGAACTACTACTAACTTTTCAAAGTTCGCATGTATCTTTTATTCAAGCTTTTTAAGGGGGGCCCACCATATTTTTACACACAAACTGAGAAAAGTCTGTACTACTGCCCTATCTGTCTTGGGACAGGTTATTGCCCGTGCCATGCAGATATGGCCAGATGTCGATTTTTCGTATACGCTCACGGGGAGACAATAGAATGCGGGTTCAACCCCTGGTTTGCGGTACTCCCTTGATTCAAGTTCCTCTCTGATTTCATCCTGCTTCGAGGCGCATGCACTTGTTCTGCCGCTTCCCTGCTTTCGGGAGAAAATATCCTTCTTAGATCGTCGCTTTCAAGTACGTCGCGCTTCTTTCGCGCGTATGCTGCGCAAACCCCCGTCTTTTTGGCCGCACATAGAGTCGGCCGAGAATAAATGAGACGCTGCGAAACAGACTCCTTACCACCGTCACGGCAATAACACAGTGAGGCAGCATGACAAAAGCGCAAGGCTTCGTTGATCCGATTGGCCGCAATGGTATCTTGCTCTGCCTAGCAGTTCCGCGCTTCTTGTGTCTTTTCGATACTCTGGGCATACTGCCCCCTCCTCTGGTTTTTGGTAGAAAAAGTGTACAAACACGTACTAATGATACTCACGACACCAAAGATCTTCTTCCTTCCCTATTGGTCTGTTGACGTGCCGTGTATCACCAATGCAGTTGAAGAAGAACATTTCATCCGTCGCGGGTAGAGAAAGGATGGAGTCAAGAAAAAAAGTGCAATTTTTTTCTGACAGCAGTATGACCGATGCCAACGCGGTTCTTCATATTGCCTTGAGCAATGCCACTGGATATCTGATATGTTTGGACCGGTCAAAACGTACCTGGTTGCGCAACGTATTTTTTAGCCGTTCTCAACAAGGATGGGAAGGGAATAATGGCAAGGGCGGATTTTCTCATTCAGCTTGTTCGATCCGGCATACGGAACGACAAGGCCCATTTTAGAAAGGTCGTCAATGCAATCATCGCAGAAGAGCGATCCAAGCAGCACAAGGTACTCGCTGAAAAGCTCGAGGAGATACTCTCCTCCGCGCCGATTGAACACACATCTACCAGTGGCAGCGGTTCTATGCTGGATCCACGCATGGGGAACCTGTTCTATGAAGTCATGCCTAAGCAAAAGCTCTCCGATCTCATTCTTCCCGATGAGGTACAACAAATTTGCCAAACCCTAATTCGCGAACAACGCCAAACAGACCTGCTCAGATCGTATAACTTGGAGCCCCGGAACCGGGTACTTTTGATCGGACCGCCGGGGAATGGTAAAACATCGTTAGCTTTCGCCATTGCAGAAGCACTTGGTATTCCAATTGTAGTGGTCCGTTATAAAGCATCGTGGGTACGTATTTAGGCGAGACCGCTGTCCGACTGAAAAAGTTGTTCGAATACGCTTCCACCCAGAAATGCGTCCTCTTTTTTGACGAGTTTGAAACGCTCGGCAAAGAACGCGGCGATATACACGAGACCGGTGAGATCAAACGCGTGGTGAGCTCGCTGCTTATGCAGATCGATACCCTACCGAGCCATGTCTTGGTCATAGGGGCAACCAACCATGCTGAACTGCTGGATCGAGCAGTATGGCGCCGCTTTCAGATCCGCATGACGCTACCCAGTCCAACACGGGCTCTTCTGGCTGAGTGGTTCGAAAAGTTCGAACGCCGGATTCAAATCTCTTTGGGATACGCGCCTGACAATTTGGCAAAACTCCTTGTGGGATCAAATTTCGCTGAAATCGAAGAGTTCGGCACGTCTGTCATTCGCCAGTACGTACTGGAACAACCAGGCGGAAACATGAAGAATATCGTATCCCAAACCCTTCAAAGCTGGTCCGCTCAGTCTGTCACCGTATCGCAACATAGCGAGCTTACGGTGAAAAATGCCTGAACGCCCCCCCCTTTTTTCCTACGCCACAAACAACTGATTCTACCGTCTAAGAACTATACTGCCGTCAAGAAAAAAGTTCCCACTTTACGTTGAAAAAATCGGACTCAGTAGAAACTCCAGTGTACAAAAATGTCTGTTTTTTAAGACTGAAGTACAACGCAGAATCGTCTGAAAGGTGCCATCCACCGCCGCCAAGCCAGGTGAAGTACTTTGTGTCAATCGATTCTGATATGCCGTATTCCGCAGGCTACCACAAGGGTCATGGTTCATACGCCAAGGCCTGTACATCACCTCCTGGCACTGTAAAATCGTCCCTTGGGGACCAGATGCGAAAAGGTGGGCCTCGTACCAAAGAACAGTGCGACACAGCGTAAGTAGCCATGTGCTGCTTACCCCGCAAGCGTATGAACGGCCTGCTTGCTCTCCTCAACTGCACCGTGACCTCAAGCTTACTTATGGAGCGTTGCTGAGCTGGTCCTATGCCTGCTCCCGTAAGCAATCTGGGGAGGCGAAAGAGATATACTGCGGTCTGAAAAAAAAAGTTGCCTTTGGAGTTGAAAAGAGCAAACCCCCTTTCACAAATGTGTCTGTTTGTTTCTGGCTGGAGTAAGGAATTGTACAAAGGTATCTTGACAGTAGAAATAATCTGACTGCACATAAAATCCTAGAAAACGTTAAAACATACCCTTTTCGTTGAAGCAGGTAGCTTGTTTATGCAACAAGAATACCTATCAGCGAATTCTTCTTCAAAAGCTTGCTTGCACGATTCCTTGGCAGACGCGCGAGCCAAGCCTGCAATGGATATCTCAACGTACGATTGTACAGTTCCTATACTTAAGGCGGCTATCATGGCCATCTTTGCTCTGCAATTTCTCAGCCTAAGCTCTTCACCATTGCGAGCCTCAAGGTACATCATTGAGAGATATTCCCCAAAAAACCGAGATTCTACCGAGTTTTTCTCAATAAAAATGATACCGCCCACGGGTAGAGCGTAATCGCGCCTTTCAGGCGTTTTCTGCTCTACCTTTGACAAGAAAGCAGACTTTGTTAACGCAGGCACAATTCGAGGATGTCTACAACCTACAGCGTGCCGTTTCCCCTTGAGCAGCTGCAAAATAACATGAAAGAAGGTGATATGTATAATGTCTCGCATACTTGCAACTGGTAAACAGAGTTTCCAGAGTATCCGCGAGAATAATTGTTTTTATGTCGAAAAACACACTTCATTCGTGACTGGTGGAGTGGCTTAGTCGATGTGACACTTATTACTCGCCCAAGGCGTTTTGGGAAAACACTCACGCTCGATACTGTTAGGACGTTCTTTTCCCCAGAATTTGCAGGTCGCTCAGATCTTTTTGAAGGACTTGATATCTGGAAAGATGAGAACTTCCGCCGCCTTCAGGGCACAGTTCCAGTTATTTTCCTATCTTTTGCCGACATCAAAGAGACGACGTATAAAGACGCTGTTGATTCATTCAAAGAGCTTCTTAGAATAACGTTTAGATACTATGCTCGTCAGCTAGCGGACTTCTCTCTTTCAGAGTGGGAAAAACAGCTCTTTGCATC
>JAFTDR010000281.1 GCA_017454105.1 Desulfovibrionaceae bacterium
ACCAATGAATTGCATGCACTCCACAAAGTTATAGGGTTTGTTGGGAAATTGCCAAGAGACAGGGCCCTTGCCTCGTAAACGCCCTATCGGCGCAGGAGACGGAGAATGATGTCGATGGGGGAAGGAAAAATCGGGGGCAGTAGG
This sequence comes from Desulfovibrionaceae bacterium, assembly GCA_017454105.1. Taxonomy (GTDB): domain Bacteria; phylum Desulfobacterota; class Desulfovibrionia; order Desulfovibrionales; family Desulfovibrionaceae; genus Desulfovibrio. The sequence continues at coordinate 145 of JAFTDR010000281.1, forward strand.
CTATACATTGCAGAATCCTTGTTGTTTTGGGTTTGTTGGGAGATTGCCTTACGACAGGGCCTCTTGCCGAAGATAAATCTCAGCCCTTGAGGGCTTGAGCCAGAGCCTCAAGGGCTCCTGCGAGAGCTTCGCGTAATGCGTCTTCCATTATACTTCTCCTTGTTGTTTCTTGTTGCTTGGATATTGCCTTACGACAGGGCCTCTTCGTGATCCACGGCGTCAACGACGAAGTTCACGGGCAGCGGCATGGCAGGCAGAGACTGTGGCGACAAGAATGAGTGGATGCATACAATCCCCCTATAATACCTTTGGAGTTTGTTGAAAAAAAATCAGTGAAGTCTGAGGAAAAGGAAAATGAACTAGATGAAAAGCGTTGGAAGTGGGGCTGGATGCGGAAGAGAAAGGCGCATAGATATCTCCTTGCTGGTTTCGGTCAAGATACTTTATATCAGCAAAGCTTATGCCATTAGGAAAAAGGCTTTCTTCCTTGCTTTTTCAAAATCTCATAGTATTCATTTTCAAAAAAAATGTTAAAAAACGCTTTTCTCGTTCTGCATCGATGAGACTATCAGATAGTAAGGCCCTTACAGCACCAATGAATTACATACACTCCACAAAGTTATAGGGTTTGTTGGGAAATTGCCAAGAGACAGGGCCTTCTTGCCGAAGCCAAATTTATCGCTTCAGGCTCTGGACGAGGTAGCGAAAGTAACCAATAAACAAAGTGACCTCCTTTTGTGCGATTGCATCTTGAATTTGGAGTGTTTCCGTGAAAGCAGAACCTCTTGCCGCGTGCGGATCTTAGTCGTCGACAACCGAGCGCACAATGATTGTTGTGAGGACGTCGGCGCAAAGTGCAACCAGAATGGGAACTATGGGCATCACCTGCTCCTTTGGTTCATGTGCGGGATACTCTGTTTCAGCAAGGCCTGTGCCAGATGAGAAATGGCTTCATTTCTGGATTTTTTACAATGCTACGCTGTAAATTTCACAAAAAGTGTTAAAAAACTATCCTCAACAGTACCTGCTTGTGAACGTCCAAGAAAATCGGCGAGCCTTCCCGCACAAATGAGTTCGGCAGCCACACACCTAAAAGCACTCTCTCAAGAGAGGGGATACTCATCTATTGCGTCGGGAATGAAGAGTCGGTCAAGACAGGTAGCCGTAATGTACGCGACCGTCTCAAGCAAGCCGTGTCAGCAAACAGGAGAGCGGCAGCAAACGCAATTTCACCGTTCCCGGCATCATTGAGCAGTGAGAGATGATTGAGTGTACACGATCGGCTAAGGGAGTATACACCGTCGCAGCTTAACGTTTACTGCCAAGCAAAAACGATTTTCGACGGCCTTGGCTTCACGGAGGCTGAGCTTGATTAAGAAGTGCCCAGCTTCAATGAGTGGCTGATTCATTGACTTTTGAGTTATCTTAAATTCCCGCCCGGCGAGTAATACTCGACCGCACAGTGATTTTCCGCAGAACGCTGAGAGTTATACTGCGGTCAGAAAAAAAATTGCCACCTTGAGTTGAAAATATCTGACTCTGTGCTGACTTCCGTTTGCAAATATCTCAGTTTGTTTCTGGCTGGAGTATACACTCTGACATCGTCCACCTAGGGGAAAATCTTTATGAGGCTCGGTATAGCTACATGGAGGAGAGCTACAGCCCATCTGCTCTTCCAACTCAAAAGGAGCCTTTGTAGCTAAACGGGTCCGTTTAGCTACAAAGGCTCCTGCAGAATAGAAAACCCGTGTCCGTTAGACTTTTTGTCTCTGTAGCTACATTGCATGCCGGGAAATTGCGGTTATACTCGGCATCACAATGATTCTTCCC
>JAFTDR010000282.1 GCA_017454105.1 Desulfovibrionaceae bacterium
CTACCCATCATCGCCATGGTAGGCCTTTACCCTGCCATCTAGCTAATGGGACGCGGGCTCATCCTCCAGCGGGGCCTTGGCCCCTTTCCTAATCCAACTTGTGTCAGACCATCGCATCCGGTATTATCCTGTGTTTCCACAGGCTATCCCCGACTGGAGGGCAGATTACCCACGTGTTACTCACCCGTCCGCCGCTCTCGCATTGCTGCTGCCGCTCGACTTGCATGCTTAAGACGCGCCGCCAGCGTTCGTTCTGAGCCAGGATCGAACGCTCCATCATCAAACCCCCGTCCGAAGACGGGGAAAATTTCAAATTCAAACCCTGTCAACTCCGCAGCCTCCCGGCTGCTCCCGAACACATGTCGTTATTTTTAACTATCTGTCCGTATCATCGAATTGACTGGAAGCCCTCATAGCTTCCGTATTTCCTCTTTCCTTCGCTTGTAATGTAAAGAACTTTATGTGCCCGCCTTCTGGCGTGCGTCATTGAAATTACCACAAAGGCATTTTATTGTCAACAACTATTTTGAAAAAATGCAACAAAACGCGCGCCTGAAGACAAATAAAAAAGTTAAAAATTTATAATTACTTCTACTGAAATCAATTAAACAGCTGGAATAATGCAATTCAAAATCTTTTTTTTAATGAAAACTGCAGTTTTTCCGTATAAGGAGTCAGGACAGCGCAAAAGTCCGAAGGAGAATTGCATGAGAAATGAAATCAGAATCCACGGTTACATGGACAAGGGCTACACCGGAACGGGCGTATCTGTTGAATGCAGCATCAGGAACGGTTTTCCGGGTTTCGACATCACCGGTCTTCCGGGTGCAAGCGTAAGAGAAGCACGCGAGAGAGTCCGATGCGCTCTCAGAAGCTGCGGCTTCAAGTTTCCCCAGAGTCGGATACTTGTCAATCTCAGTCCCGCCAGCCAGACAAAGGACAGCACGCTTCTGGATCTGCCTCTTGCCTGCGCAATCCTGCATGCACAGACAAAACCCGAGAACGGAGGTGCCACGGCAGGAGAGACAATAGGAATAATGATAGCAGGAGAGCTGTCACTCAGCGGTCAGGTGCTCAATGCACCCCAGGCGATGGGAGCCATCGATGCAGCGAGAAACTCAGGCTGCAGGTTCTGCATCGTTCCCTTCGAGACGCCGAAGCAGACAATCGACGGCATTGACGTGATACAGGCCAGAACCTTGCCCCAGGCATATTCGGTGATTACGGATATCGTCTGCGGAAACCTCGCCGTTGAAACGGAAGAACAGGTAGAAAACAGGAAGTCAGTCATATTCGAGGACATCATCGGTCTGGAAGAAGAAAAACACATCCTCGCAATGGCGGTAGCAGGATTCCACAGCACGCTTCTCTTCGGTCCTCCCGGAGTAGGCAAGACAATGCTCAGCAGCCGTCTCCACCTGCTTCTGGGTCCGTATACAGACAGGCAGAAAGCCGAAGTTTCCAGAATCCTCGGATGTGCGAACATCTCAGAAAGCCCGGGCAGAACCCATTCAAGGATGAGGATCCTCAGTCACGACTGCACCCAGACCCAGTTCGTATCCGGAAGCTCAGCCAAGACACCCGGAGAAGGAGCCCTCTCCCACCTCGGGACACTTGTATTGGACGAAACCGACAAATACACGCCAAAACTGCTGGAGACAGTCAAGGACACCTACGACAAGGGCTACACCCAGAGCACCCGAAGCGGACAGGTCATCACCTACCCTGCCCGCTTTCTCATGGTCGGCAATCTGAACCCATGCGCCTGCGGGGCCCTGGGCAATCCCGATGCCATCTGCACCTGCACCGCACAGAAAGTCACTAGCCACTGGGCAAAGCTCGGCCGCCAGCTCATCGAACGCTTCGACATCCGCCTTCCCATACGTTCCCAAACCGATATGCTGACCCAGATCGATACCCCTAAGACCGGCGACGCAGACTATATATCTAGTGTACAGAGTGCCCTCTCGCGCCAGCGCGAGCGCTATAAATATATAGAAGAAGTAGATTACAACGGGCAGGTCCATTACTCGACTTCCGCCCTCCTCTGCCTGAAAGACGAGATCAATCTTTTCAACAGAATCAACACCCAGAACAGCCTCAGTTCCAGAAGCCAGATAGGCACGATCGCACTTGCAAGATCAATAGCCGACTACGAGGACAAGAGCATTGTTACCGAGGAGCACTTCGAGAAGGCAAGAAGCCTCCGCCGCTACGGCCTGGGAGACTACTACTGGAGATCGCTGAGGTGATTCTGTACGTTGATGAAACCGAGTCCGATTCCCTCTTCATCGTTGCAGGCCTGCTCTTCAACTCCAGACAGGATGCCGAGCAGGTCTTCAAACGATTCAAGAAAAGAGCCGGAAATGTATCCATCGCCGACAAGTATAGAGCAAGGCTCTTTTACGAATTCAAATCCAATATTCTGGACAAAGATTTCCAGCATTTGAAAAAAGAAATGCTAAATATTCTTAATGAATTCCAATATCAGGTAATCTTTGGTTGCCATACCAAGCCGGGAGAATTCAAACAGAAGGACAAGGAAAGGACTTATATCAATATGCTTACAGCAATTGTAACATCAATACCAAACTCTGTTGATGTCTATTTCGATGGTTTCAGAAACCAAGGCTTTGAGAACTCCATCATCAAGAAACTTGAGTCTTTGCCGAATGTAAGATCAGCAAAACCAACTGTTTCCGAAACTGAGCATGGAATAATAGTAATTGATAATCTCTGCAGCGTTATCAGACGGCATGAGATGAATCAGGACAATGCAGGATTCTTCACGATTATAGCTCATAGCCTCAAAATGATTTGACTTCAGGTATCTTATTTGGTAGATTGGAAGTGGAAAAGGTCAAATTGAAGGTGATGACTTCCTTGCGGTTTGTAGTGGGGTGTACGGGTAAACGTTCGGTCATCACTGAGAGTGGTAACTTCCTTGCGGTTTGTAGCAGGGTGTACGGGTAAACGTCCGGTTGCCACTTGCTTTTCTGTTTTAGTGAAACGAGGGACTGCCGCAGAAAAAAAGCGGTAGTCCTTGTTTTTTCTGCCGATTTTTGCCGCGTTACTGAATCTCATCATCTGAGACACCTCTTTAATTTGATTTTACTAAAG
>JAFTDR010000283.1 GCA_017454105.1 Desulfovibrionaceae bacterium
CACACTATGCCGCCCGAGGCTTCGCACATAACATTACTGCCATGTACGCTCGGTTTGTTTCTAATTAGGCGGCTCACCTAACTAGGAGGTTGTTGCAACCACATGAGACATACGCCCTCGTGGCGCACCATATATTTTGAACTATGCTGCTACAGATGCACTTAGGGAACAAAAAAATTGTGGAGAATGCAATATTCATTGTTTAAATTTCAGTATCGATATTTTTAATATGTATCCGCTAACGGGTAAACAGTACTTTCGCTTAAAAACACTCCAAATTGTGTCGACGTCAACATACACTGCTTTCTACCGTCTGAGAAATGACTCAGAATCCTCTAAAAAGCTCAGTCCAACGAATCTCGTGAGCGGATACTATTTTATAATATCTACTCATTTTAAACTGTAACTATATTCTTTAGGGTATTTTTAAATATGTGTTTAAAATTTGACGCTGATTTAACCTTGTTTTTTTATTTCACTTGATCGATGACATTGGTTACCCGGTCTCTGAACAGTCGTCTGATACGGTAAATCTTAATTTTTCGCAGTTTATAAAACATTGTCGCCTCACGACACTGGGGGCTGATGCGCCTTTTAATGCAGGAAAAATTAAGACAGGTTACAGGAGCAGTGCAAAGATTCCTATCAGGTGGCGGTAATGCCGAATTTAGCATTTAATACTCTGTATTTATCGATATTAAATGCTGTATCAAAGATTTTTTGGGCAAAGACGACCACGAAATCCATCAGAGTAAAAGTCTATTGAAGGTAAAAAATGAAGGTAAAATTACAGAAAATTCTGTGCTAAAAGTATAACATAATTCCCTATTACATTCCACTAATACCCTAAACAATATAGTTACAGTTTACATCCTCAACACAAACCTAAGGAACTGTAGGTTCTTCTTCGTCGAGTGGTGATTTATAAGCCACCCAAGCTACTTTTTCACCTCATGGAGCTTCAGCAGCATAAGAATATCTCAACACTACTTATATTTACACGCAGGGGGTAAAAAAACAGATTGAATATAATTGCACCATTAATAATTTGTACTCACGACATCTGAAATTTGTTTCAAATATATTGTAAGTGATAAACAATTTGATTACTGTAAAAGGAGAAAAATTGCTAGCGCCGTGAGTACATTTATTTTATATAACAATTTTATATAATTGATTTTAAAGCAGCCCGCATGCAAAGATAAACATCAAAACAATTTTCTAAAAAATTGTAATAAGTTTATCTATCATAGCAAGAATGTCCATCGCTTTTATCACGATTCTATCTTTTGAATCTCACTAGTTTTTGGAAGTTGCTTTCTAGATTCAATTAGCCGAAAATGCGTTTACCATATTAGTTACTCTCTCAAAATTATCCATGTATTCTTTGAACTGTGCTTGCGTCTTTTCTTTCATTGTCTCAACAGTATCTATAAAGCCTTGCAGGGTCTTACAGACATTCTCTATTTCACCTTGAAGATTATTGCTAAACTTAGTCTTTAAAAGACCTATAAGTACAGATGCTTGCGTTTTTACACTATTTATCTTCGCTTGACGTAATTCCTTATCATCTTCTACATTGTCAGCGACATTTACTTTATTTATTTTTTCTTGCTCAAGATTAGCCTCGTTATTATTTTCATTCACCTTAGAGCCAATATGGTCACTTACCTTATTTAATTCTTCACTTACATCTTTTCCTTCAATTACATTCTTATAGAAATCTAGTAGTTTCATGTTCGATTCATAATCAGACTTCAATTTTTCAACTTCATTTTGGTCTTCGGCTTTCAGCATATCCTTGAACAGAATCGCACTAGCAATAGCACTTGTTCCTTTTATAACAGGAGAAATAATTTTCTTCGCACTTGTTAGAGACTCATCCATACCCTTAACAAAATCTTTGGCAGCTGTCGGTGCCTTACTAAGCCCTATTAATGACTTAATTCCACCAACTGTAAGACCTCCAGATACAACATACCCAAGCGCTAAACCTATACCTGTCAGAGGAAGTGCGCCAATCCCTAGGGCGATAGCGCCACCGATACCAGCTAAAGCAATTGCTGCACACCCTAAACGCTTAGCCCAACTACTCTTAGGTGCTGTTGCCTTTTCAACGTCCATTGCGAGTTTTGGTGCTTCTATTTTGTACTTATCAGCCAATTCTTTTGTGAATTTTTTGGCTGACTCTTCTAAATCCTTGACTGCAACTTCCAAGCCAGACTTATTCTGCAGGGATCCGTTTAAATCAATCTGCATTTGTGCCATCTTAAAGTATGCAACTTTGTTAGTCGTTGCTTGCTGCATACATTTATCAAAGTCTCTTTCAGTTACTGCACGTCTCGCCTTAAGTGAATCAACGATTGTTTTTTGCACACTGGCCATTTCATTATTATTATTTTTCTTTTCAGTATCATATTTTGCTTGAGCATCTTTAATGCATGCGTCTAATTCTCCAAGACGCTTTTTTTTCATCATCTCCACTGCTTCAGGAGTTCGCATGTACTGTTCTTTGTCTTTAAGCGGTATGTCGTCAGGTGTTTTAAAAGTTTTATACCCCAAGTTTCGGAGTTTACTCATATTATCATTAAGTTCTTTTAACTTCGAATCATTCTCTTTTTTACTTAAGGCATCTATCATTCTTGCAGTTTTGATATCATTAAGTTCGGTGCGTACTTTGCTATTTTCAAGCATTTCTTGCTTAAGCTGCTTCTTTTGTTCTTCCGTTCCAAACTCAGTAATGTGATCAATATATGCTTCTTTATTTTTTTGAGCAGTTTTACATGCTTCAGCATAGGCATTATCTAATTTACTCAATTTGTCATCACGCCGAGACTCAAGATTCGCCTTTCTATCTTTCCACTCCTGGGGGATGTTGTTGGGATTACTTTTTTCCTCAGGAGACAGAGTGGCTTCATGGTCATCAAGCAATAATTTATATTCGTTTTTAATAGAATTTTTTAGATCTATCAGATTTTTTTCTAATTTTTCAGGACTCCTAGAAAAAGATTCGATCTCTTTCTGACTACATGCTGACAACCCTAAATCTTTTAGATTAAGAGGTTTAGGATTATACTTTGCCTGGTTATCTTCATTAGCAACTGGCGGGTTATTTTCAAAAACAACATTATTGTTTCCGTTATTGTTGACTTGAGACATTTAATCCTCCACATCGTCAAGGCTGCTTAAAATTGTCATCGCTCGTTCAAAAAAGAAATTTTGCTCTCTTTCTTCAGGATGACCGAAGCCAAGACACCTCCTAAAGGTATCTTTTGCCGTTTTTCTGTCTCCTTTACGGAGGTAACAAATACCTATCCAGTAGACTGGCTCTATATCTTCTAAACCATTAAGCACTGATGCCACTGTAAAAGCATTCAATGCATCATCGTATTTCCCCAACTCAAGCCTACAGGCACCAAGTCCCATCCAGTTGGCTGAAGAATTGTTAGAAAGAAGACAGAGCATGGAAAAGTGATCTTCAGCATCCTCATATTTCTTCATTGCGTATAAATGATGGGCCAATGCGTAGCGATGCTGCATTTCTTTTTGATCAATTCCTAGGAAAACATACAGCGGTTCACCAGTGTCCATTGATTCACGAAATGCATCTACCTGCGATGGATCCAAGTCAAGTTGAGAGATAATATCCTGCATCGCTTCATTTATCTTTACTTCATCTGTGTAGTCTTCTTTGTTTTGCCCGATATCAGACATAACAACCTCTCCGCTCTATTTGTTACACTGCTGTCCAAAAAATTGCCACTTGGAGTTGATAATACCAGACTCTGTGCTGACTCCCGTTCGCAAAAATATCAGCGTTTCTGGCTAGAGTACAGTGTACCTGTTTTCAATTTTTTAGGTACGACACTTTGGCTTATTTTACTGTTTTATAGTGGCCTCAATACGATTTTCCCCTTAAGTCGATTTGCACTAGCATTTTCAGCCAGATTTCGGTAAAAAAAAATCTTCAGATACAAATCTGGAGATTTTGATTATGGAAGGGAAATAGTGGCTCGTAAGCAAATCTGCGTTTCGAAGGCCGAGCGCTCGTGAATTTGTACTGGAAGCCCTGACTACCTTACGATGTTCAGGCCTGCGGCCTTGTCAATTCAGCTTTAGTGTACGCTTGTGGTTATCGGCAACACCAAATTTGCCCCTCTTGCTGATTGCCAAAACCGTGCAGAGAGTACACCAAAACGCATGGGAGACCTAGACAAAAGTATGGCATCGTGAAAGGTAGTCGACACCAAAGTCTCAGGGGATGCACGGCCCAAATTGCAGCAATGGTGAAGAGAGAAACGCTTTCTCGCCTACGCGAAAAATAGCCTATGTGGGCTTTGCTTCGGTGATTTCAAAATCGATGGTCTCGAAGAGTCTCTTGACAGCACAGGAAAGCCTACGATTGACTCCCTATCCTTTTAGGCGGATTTTGAGAAGCAGCATTTCTGTATGAGGACGCACTTCACCCACGAATGAATACGCCTGAGACTAAAGATGCGATTGCATTTTTTGGAAGAGACCACATTGTGTTCTGTCATGCTGCTTTCTCGGTGATTCCTGCGGAACTCCCCCCGTTTGTGACGACTTTTCAGATCGTAAGCGGTACACTGTTATACTCACGACACCAAAGATGCTCTCCATCCCCTATTGGTTCATTGGGGGTATTTGGTAACTCAAGAAGCAGTGAAATGGAAGATTTCATCCGTCGCGAGTATATAAGCACTTTGAATTATGGCACAGGCGGCTCACACCGTATGTGTATACGCTCTCGTGGGGACGGGGAATGCGCCTTTCAGACGACAGAAAGCGTAGTTTGTTGACGCTGGCGCCGTGTGAAAAGTGTACGTACTCCCGCCTATAGAGGCGAGAGATTTTTGATTCAGCGGAACAGCACTAAGTTCCAAAGAACTACAGCGTCTTACACTCTCTCCACAAGCGTAAATTCCCGTGCGCCCCACGGTACTATGAGTTACGGTAAACGATCGCTTCGCTTCTTCTCAGATGTTTACTGCGGCGTTCTTGTTACGGTTGTGGTGACAGCCACACTTTGCGCAATACCATTCCCGCACGTGGTCTTGATCATGATTCCACTCTTCCAGTGTGATGGTATACGATGGACCTATGCGAACAAATATGTCTTTGGCATATTGACTCATCTGTTCAAAAAAATACCTTACGACGATACTTCACAACTCAGACGAGATGATACTACAGAAGGAACACTGATGTTTTTCTGAGCGCATCGAACCCTCAGAAAAAACCGCAATTCATCTCTGCGCCTGTAGAGGCAGGAGACTTCTTGCAGGTTTGGTTAAACCCGCTTGCAAGTGTCACTTCGCCGCTGCCCCAGGAGCGAGTACCTCTGTACGCAACGGCACCGAGTTATTGGCTTAGCAAAGTACGTGTGTATCTTATACCCTCTACTGTCCTTGCAGCGTAGGCGTCCCCACTACATTTTTACTATTACAATTCTACAGGTTGATTGCAAAAGATGTTGCCGAAAAGCCTGACCCCCAGAAGACGGAGGCGGAGTTTCATTGCAATCAACTTCTCGAACGTAATACATGGACTTTGAGAAGGCGGTACTAGAGCAGATGCAGGTTCGGTTTTATTAGGCCTATAATGAAGCAGCTATCCACAAAATTCTTGGCGGTGCAGGGCACCAAGCCGGTAGCTTCAGAAGGTCACTGAAAAACAGAATGGTATACGACACACCCTGTGGCAACCAAGTCTCAGCCACGTTGATATATACTCGCGACGGATGAAATCTTCCATTTCACTGCTTCTTGAGTTACCAAGACCCCCAATGAACCAATAGGGGATGGAGAACATCCTTGGCGTCGTGAGAATAGATTGTGGAAGAGCGTCAGTTGAAAGCTACGAGCTTTATTTTATGGCGACTTCAGTGCATTCTCTAGCGCATACATGAGATCATTGCCTGCGCACCTGCAGAGGACGGGCACTGAAAAAGTTCCCTTTTGATGACGTAAAGCGTATACTCATGGCGCAAAAGATCTTATCCCTCCTCTTCTTGGCTGCGGGCTTACTTGTGTAAGCCCAGAACATTGTGAAGAAAGATTTCATCCGTCGCGAGTATACTATACTCGACCGCATAACGATTTCCCACACAAGTCAAGGGAAACGAACCTCAATTGGCCGGCACAGGAAGAATCTCTGTGCAGCCGAGTATATCGCAGTACATCTCAAAACAAGAGATCGAATTGCGCCTCCAGAAAAGGATGAGAAACAGGCCACTTAATCCGATTTCTTGGGTGTGATGTGAATTCTTATTTTGGGTACCGCATTCACCTTTTTAAAGGTCAAAAAGCGGCACACGCTCCTAATTGCGCCCCAAAAAAGCCAAAGCATAAGCAACGGGCTCAATAAGCAACAAAATTATCTTGGGAGTGCCTGGCTCGCACCATTGGGTGCCGTCTAGCTGTTTATGGGGTGTTCCACAAGGGGAAAAGTGCCTGACGTTCGGCATAGCAAAATTTATGCCAAAAGATTTCAGTTAGATCTAGATTCTATGCTCAAGCCAGAAACAAACTGACAATTTTGCGAACGGGAGTCAGCACTGAGTCTGGTATTTTCAAAACCAAGTGGCAATTTTTTTCTGATCGTGTATCTCTCAATTTTTTCTTGCGCCTGCGAAGCGATTGTTCAATGTCACAACTCTGGTACTAGCTTTACCAAGTTTGTGTGTGTAATTTTTACGCAGAATTTTCTTGGGAATGAAGAGTTCCCCTATACTCGACGTCGCAAAGATTCTTCCCTGTGACACTAAGTAGCTCAGCGTGTGTCGACCTATCGAGGTCGCTCTCCTCTGTCTCTCGCGGGAAAATCGCTATGTGGCCGGGTATATCTCATTTTTCACACAGACTTAGAAAACATGGTACTAGCTTCTCCAAGTTTGCGTGTATTTTTTACGCTGAACTCTCCTGACGATGAAGAAAACCCACAACCATTTTTTACACACAGGCTTAGAAAATTTGGTGCTGGATCGTTCAATAAAGGCCAAGCAACGTTCGCTCTCTTCTTCTGCCTAAGAGCGCCCGATAGAGATTTTGTACGCTATTTTTTCTTCTTCCGCGTTCTCTGCGATGTTTTCGTTCAGCAATTGTAAGTCACGACGCCAAAGCTCTTCTTCCTTCACCTTTGGTCGGTGGACTTGCTGCGCATCGCCAATACAGCTGAAGAAGAACCTTTCATCCGTCGCAAGTATAAATCCGTCTGATTCATGTTTCAGCACGTTCTTCGTCCTCTCGCAAAGACGAAGTCGAGTGGCGTGCGCGCGACAGTGAAAAGGCAAGGATAGACTTGTCTTCGTGGATCATCACTTTTGCCGCACATGCGGATTGCACTCCTCTCCTCGACCGGGTACTGGTTTTACGCCCGCAATCCAAAGCCGACCGTCTGAATTCTCTCATTCGGGGAGAATATCGTTCAATCCCATACGTGGGCACTGTGTTTCTCGTGATACGGACCTTCATCTGCCTCGGGTCTGCAACTTGCAAAAAGAAAGCAAGAATGCCGCAGGCACATAAAGAGCGACTGAAAAGCCTGGTTCTTGGTCCTCCCAACTTGACCGGCATTCTGCTCAAGCCAGAAAAAATCTGGCATTTTTGCGCCCGGGAGTCAGCACTGAGTCTGGTATTTTCAAAACCAAGTGGCAATTTTTTAGACCGCAGTATAGGGCAATCCGCACACGCGGAATGGTACCTCATGTACGGATTTCAATTCAATCGCTCAATCCCCCAAACTCAGAGGAGGCTGATCGTCTTTTAATTCGACCAGAATGTATACTGCGGTCAGAAATAAAGTTGCACCAGTTTGCCTACGAAGTCCCTTGTTCCAGTGCTATCATACTCTGGCATAGTCACTTTTTTTCTGACTTGAGTATACTCAATCTCACGGAAACTTGCGAAATGGGAACAAGGGCCGCCTTTCAGGACATCACTTCGAAAAGACAGCTGCAGCGCAGCAGATATGCCCGATTCTTTGTGGCCTGAAACTTGAGCGCCTATTCGCACACGCAGGTATTTTTGCTACACTCTCGACTTTTCTTCCTCTCCACCTGGTAGGCGGAGTCACTGGCGTCAAACAGAATTACGCAGGAAGATTTCAGCCGTTACGAGTGTGTACATGCGCGCAAAAAAGGGAGAGGGAGTGCAGAGGACAGATACCTGGCAAATTCGAAAGAAATGACAAGTGGCTCTCTGCCTCAATGAGAAGCAAAGCAGAGTGCAAGACACGGGAGAGGCCGAATACGAGAAAACGCGCGGCACGGAGTCATTCTCTCGCGGAAAAGCGCGTTGTACATTTGGACTGCTCTGCTTTTGCGTTATTCATATGGCTCAAAAAAAGTAGATAAAATCTAGTACCATAGGGCTTGTGGTTGAGCCATAGAATTTGTAAGGGTTTATGGAAGGTTGAACTCTCTGAAATTCTTGTACTTTGTCTTGCTTCCAGAATCTGAAAAGTTCAACGCCAAATGCAACAGATCGCCATTTTTTTTTCGAGTCGCGTCTCTGACACATAAAAGATGTGAGGCTTTTCATCCTTCCACGTGGCGAGGACTTCTGGGGAAAAGATGCTCCAGTCAGAAATAAAGTTGCCACTTCGAATTGAAAAGGCCTGACTCAGTGCGGACTCTCGTTCGCGATACTGTCAATTTGTTTCCGGCTTGAGTATATACTCGGCCACACTATGATTTTCCACTAAAGCATTTGAGCCACCAGCTTCTATGGATACATGGTGAGAGAAACCATTGTTCTGCCGGGTATATCCTGTGATACGAAAAAAAATGCCACTGGAATTGAAAGTACCTGACTCCCGTTCGCTACACTGTCAGTTTGTTTCTCACTTGAGTATACTGATAGCCCATTTCTACTCGCGACGGATGAAATCTTCCTTCTCAAGTTTTTGGGCATGCCCAGTAAGCCCGACTGCCAAAAAAGAGAGGAAGAAGATCTTTGGCGTCGGGAGTATCTTTTAGAAAATTGCCGCGCGTACGGAGAGGCATACTGCCGCTTAGGCGATGTCCTCTTCACTGAGACTTACTTTCCGCCGTAAAACAAAATCGTAGCAAATAGGGGTAGATGAAATCCCTAACGATGTTAGGCGTTAGGTCACGCCAAACTTTTTCAAGCACCTCAA
>JAFTDR010000284.1 GCA_017454105.1 Desulfovibrionaceae bacterium
CTGGTCGGGATGGTGCGATTTGAACGCACGGCCTCAGCGTCCCGAACGCTGCGCTCTAGCCAAGCTGAGCCACATCCCGACGGATTTAGATATACGCTTTTCCCTCCTGCTTGGCAAGCGTTTTTTTGTTTGTCAAAGAAAGTTCTTTGTCGTATAAGTTTCGTACTGTAAAGACAACAACAGCGTTGACTAACACGACTCATACTAACCGATAACCTTATGAGGCAGCGCGCATCACAGACGTGACAATCGCTGATTGAGTTCATGATTCGAGTAATAGTTGTAGACGATTCGCTTTTTCTGAGAAACTCTCTTGTTTCGCTCATCCAACAGGATCCGGAAATAAAGGTCGTGGCAACGGCCAGAGATGGACTTGATGCTCTCAAGAAAATTCAGGCGGCACCAGAAGACTTCGATGTAGTTACGCTTGACGTGGAAATGCCCCATTTGAACGGTATCGAAACCTTAAAGCGTCTTATGGCCACTGTCCCCCTGCCTGTCCTTATGATTAGCTCCCTCACAGAGGAAGGGGCAGAAACCACACTGAAAGCACTTGAACTTGGCGCCCTTGATTTTATTCCGAAGTCGCTTGAGAAAGATAAAGAGGCTTTCGGCAAAGAAATCCGCCAGAAAATCAAATCTCTCTCTCGCCGTAAAGTTTTTGTGAGGCTCAAATACGGGCTTAGGAATAAAAAGAACGAAAAAGCAGCGGCCACACCCTTGTCCAGCGCAGCCGGCCATGGCAAAGGCGGCAAAAACGCCCAAATTGCTGACTACCCAACAACACCCTGCAAAGGCCCACGGGATCTCGTAGTAATTGGGGTTTCAACAGGCGGACCGCCAGTCGTACAAAAAATTCTTTCCGCTTTACCGGAAAATCTCCAGGCATGCATTCTCGTTGCCCAGCATATGCCCCCAGCCTTTACCGGCCCCTTTGCACGCAGGCTTGATGTTGTATGCAAAATCCATGTGTCCGAAGCTGTCGATGGCGACCGCTTTGAGCGCGGCCATGCCTATATCTGCCCAGGCGGCAAACATATTGGCATCCGCATGAGAGGAGCTCTCCCAGAAATTGCCGTGACAACTGAGCCCAAGGAAGCACTCTATAAACCGACAGTCAACGTTCTTATGGGCACAGCGGGCAAGTTCATGGGACGGCGGACGCTTGGCATTATGCTCACCGGCATGGGAAGTGACGGTATCGAAGGCGCAAGAATTCTGAAAGAAAACGGCGGATGCCTCATTGCGCAGGATGAGGCATCCTGCGTTGTCTATGGCATGAACAAAGCCGTTATCGACGCAAAGCTCGCCAATGTTATCTTGGATGCCGATGAAATTGCGCAGGCAGTCATTTCTATAGTTCACGGATAATTCGATAGGTGGTTGACACGATGGATACTGAAAAAACGCAGGTTTCCGCAGAGGAAATTCTCAACCAATTGCGTTCGGACTCAAGTGCAACTATTCGTGAAGCGGCTTTTATAGCTGGCGATAATGCCATACAGGAAGCCATCCCGGATCTCTGTAAGTTGGTCCAAAACACAAATATCGGCATTCAGGAAGCGGCCGAATACGCCCTGCGAAAAATCCGTGGCCAGCAGGTCATCGAAAACCTCCTCCCGGTTCTGCAAAGCGAAGAGGCCTCTGTCCGCAATGTTGCAATGGATATTCTGCGTGAAATCGGTGTCGACAGCATTGAAAGCATGCGTCCGTATCTGAAGGGAGAAGATGCTGACATACGAATATTTATAGCTGATATCCTTGGGCACTGCCAAAGCCATAAATCCGCAGATCTCCTTGCCGAATCTCTTCTGCGGGATCCAGAAGTCAACGTGCGCTACCAAGCTGCCGTGAGCTTGGGCACGCTTGCCTGCCCAGAATCAGTCTTGCCTCTTTCCCGCGCCATGCACGATGAGGAATGGGTTCAATTCGCTGTTGTCGAGGCTTTGGCCAAAATCAAGGATACCTCAGCCTCGACAGCACTTGTCCAGCTTCTCCCCCAGACATCCCCGCTTGTTGCCTCAGCCATCGTCGACGCGCTCGGAGACCTTGGAGACATAAAAATCCTGCCCATGCTTCTGAATGCGCTGGAAAATGTCAACGAGGCTTTGCGCAACACAATAGTAAAAACAGTTGTTCGCATCCTAAACGGAACAGCCCTGACCCTTCTTCCAAACAAATACAAGAATAATCTCAATATTTACCTCTTAAGCGCGTTAGCCGATGACGATGAAGATATTCAGGCCGCAGCGCTGACCGGCATTAAGGCCATTGGCACTGAAAAATCAAGCCTGCCGGTTCTTAAATTTGCTGCGGCAACAAATCCCGAAAGTGATCCCGAACGCTATGATCAGGCGATTGACACCTTATCAGCTCTCGGTTTCACCCCTGCTCTCCGCGATGCCCTCAGGTCAAATGACGAAAAGTTGATTCTCATTGCCATGCAGGCCTGCCAAAACATCACGGACCGCAATGCCTTAGAAGAGCTGAAGAACATCTTCTGGAATGTCCCAATCGATCTGCAGCGTCTTGCGATCGCAGAGCTCGCCATGCACGGCGACTGCTCAGATATGCCATTCTTCCTCTCTGTTATTGACGAATGCGACGATTCAGAAGTCCTGAAAGGTGTCCTTTCCTTCCTTGCCACCCAGACATCCTGCAGGGATATCGACGACATAGTTTTCAACTTGCTGGGTCACAGGCACGAAGACGTGCAAGCGATGGCCCTTGAGGCGTGCATCAATCTGCACAGCCCGCGCTTAAACGAGCAGTTCCGCATCCTCTCGCGTGAAGGGGATGTCATGCAGCGTATGATGAGCATCTATGCGCTTGGTCGCTACGATGCCATGGAAAACATCGATCAGCTCTCGTCTGGCCTTGAAGATGAAGAGGCGAGCGTTCGTAAAATGAGCGTTGAAGCCTTCTTCAACATGGGCCCCGATTCCGAACGCTTTCTCCCACGCCTTCTGCCCTGCCTTAAGGATCCAGATAAAGACGTCCGGATGGCGACCGTCGATCTTTTGGGCCAGCTCGCAACCCCGTCAGTGATGCATCACCTCCTCGCAGCGCTCGATGACTCAAATGACTGGGTGCGCATACGCGCTATTGAAGCTCTGGGACGTGCCCGCTATGAGGACGCAATCCCTCAGCTTTCCCAAATGCTTGAAAACGGCAGTCCTATGGTTGCTACAAAGGTTATCGAAGCGCTGGGAATGATCGGTGGCAATGTGGCCTTCACAGTCCTTCTCGGTCTTATGAACAACGAGGATCCAGATGTCCAACACGCTGCGGAGGAAGCAGTCGCTGCTATTCAGGCGAACCAGGAGTGAGCTATGGGCACATTACCTCACCAGAAAGACAAACGTACTGAAAACGAGAGCCCAAATTCTGCCACACGTCCACAGACCAATCCTTTTGCAAAGCAGCAGATAGCAAGTCCTGCAAAACAAAACCCCTTTGCCAAACAGCCGCAGGGCTTTCCGAAACCTCAGACAAGTCCTTTCGCCAAAGAGCCGCAGGGCTTTCCGAAACCTCAGACAAGTCCTTTCGCCAAAGAGCCGCAAGGCTTTCCGAAACCACAGACAAATCCCTTCGCTAAAGAGCCGCAAGCCTTTCCGAAACCACAGACAAATCCTTTCGCCCAGCAGCAGGGTTTTACAAAGCCTCAGACAAATCCTTTTGCCCAGCAGCAGGGTTTTACAAAACCACAGACAAATCCCTTCGCCCAGCAACAGGTTTTTACAAAGCCTCAGACAGATCCCTTCGCCCAGCAGCAGGGTTTTACAAAACCCCAGACAAATCCTTTCGCCCAGCAGCAGGGTTTTACGGAACCCCAGACAAATCCTTTTGCGCAGCTCGCAAGTCAAGCACAGCAGACTTCACGCTTCGCTTCCCAGCAAAGAAGCGCAAAGGACAATGCGCAGTCGCCTTTTGGGAAAAAACAGGAATCCTTTACCCGCCCCTTTTTCCGACAGACAACTCCGCCCTCAGATCAGGCGCGAAGCACCTTCGGCCAAGAGCGCGGTTTTACCGCGACACCGTCCTTCACCAAGGACCTCGCAATCACCAATGAAGAATTCATCCTGCTGCGCGACTTTATCTATAAAAAATGCGGCATATTTATTGCGGACGCCAGAAAATATCTTGTTGAAAACCGCCTTTCAAACCGCATCAAGTCGCTCAATCTCAAAAATTACACCGAATACTACAAATATCTGAAATTCGATGACCATAAGGAAGCGGAGCTAAACGAACTCTTTGTTCTCATGACGACAAACGAGACGAGCTTTTACCGCAATCCTCCACAGCTCAAAGTCTTTCAGGAAACAATTCTGCCCAATATACTGAATCAGGTCCGAAAAACTGGACAAAAGCGTCTTCGTATCTGGTCTGCCGGCTGTTCAACAGGCGAGGAACCGTACACACTCGCCATCATTATAGCAGAAGTGCTGCGCACTGAACTTCCGATGTGGGATGTGCGCATCACGGCAAATGATCTCTCAACGCAGGTTTTGGCCGCAGCAAGACAAGGCCTCTATTCGGAATACGCTCTGCGCACAACGCCAAAAGATATTATTCAGCGATACTTTACGAAGGATGGACAGGTCTATAAAATTAACACTGACATGAAACGACTCATCTCCTTCAGTCAGATCAACTTGAATGAGCGTGAACAACTCAGACGAGTCGAGAATTCACACATTGTCTTCTGCCGCAACGTCATTATTTATTTTGACGACGATATGAAACGCAGGGTCATCAATGCCTTCTATGACAACCTTCTCCCTGGAGGAGCACTCCTCATAGGACACTCGGAAAGCCTCCACAATATCTGCCGCTCATTCCAGCTTGAACATTACGCAGGAACCATAGTGTACCGCAAGCTCGGATAAGTGACACACGTATTGAGAGAAAAGAGCGTCCAAAAAGGAATACAGATATGCAAAAACACATATTGCTCATAGACGACTCAAAAACGATCCGCAATTTAGTCGCCTTTGTCCTCAAATCCGAGGGCTATAAGACAAGCACGGCTGAAGACGGTCTTGACGGGATTGAAAAACTGTACAACATAGATGCCGTTGACCTGATTATTGTTGACGTGAATATGCCGCGAATGGATGGCTTCACATTCATTAAAACCGTTCGGACGCAGGACGCGTACAAGGATATTCCTATTATTGTTCTTTCAACGGAAGGCCAAGAGAAGGATATCCAAAAAGGTATGAGTCTCGGCGCGAATCTCTATATGGTGAAGCCGGCACAGCCCGAAAAGATGGTCCGCAATATCAAAATGCTTCTCGGGTAGCGAGCGTCTGTCTGGACAATGTACTGGACTGCGACACAAGGAATCGGCAACCGCTAAAAAAAGCTCTCATTCATGAAGGTAGGACAAGTATATGAGTCAGGACATGTTTGATCCGGAACTCTTTACGGATTTTATTGCAGAAGCACGAGAACACCTAGAGACGATAGAACCGAATCTCCTAGAACTGGAAAAGACGCCGGACAATCTTGCCCTCTTAAACGAGATCTTCCGCCCGATGCACTCACTGAAAGGTGCATCCGGCTTTCTGGGACTTAACCGCATCAATCAACTCGCCCACAGAGCGGAGAATATCCTTGACGCCCTTCGCAAAGGCGAAATGGTGGTGACATCCGAGATCATGGATGTCATTCTCGCCTCAACCGACGCCTTGCGCCAGATGATCGACAATCTTGAGGCCAATAGCGCTGAAGGCGACGTCGCAATTGAACCTATCGTCAACCAGATCGATGCCATTATGAGTGGCGGCGGGAGCAGCGCTCCTGTTCAGCCTGTAGCCGACCCTGCTCCCCAAGCCAATGTTATTGAAGCCGAGGCCAGGGAGGTCGCTGAACAGAACGGAAAAGAAATGCCAGACGACGAATCCAAGGATGAATCCCAAGTAGAATCTAAGGACGAATCTAAGGACACATCTAAAGAAGAATCCAAAGAAGAATCTAAGGACACATCCGCTCCCTCCCAAGAAAACGGCCAGGCAAAAACGAAATCCCGCACCAAGGGACGGGAAATGACCGCAAAGGAGTGGATCGCCTCCCTTCCCACTCTGGAAAGCTACCCTCTGGAAGCCTTCGGCGAAGAGCATCTTAAAGATTTCATCGATGAATCGATTGAAAACATAGAGAATTTAAATACCGGCCTGCTCGCGCTTGAAGACAATCCTGAGGAGCAAAAGGATCTTGTCAACGATATTTTCCGTTTCTTCCATAATATGAAGGGCAACAGCGGTATCCTTGGCTACAACGAGCTGAACGCCTTAACCCATGAAGCGGAAACAGTCCTCAACAATGTCCGCCAGGACAAACTCGGAACGAGTCGGGAACTTATCGATCTTCTCCTTCTTGTCGTTGATATGATGGAAGCGCTCATTCAGCATATCAATATAAGCGAAGGCAAGGCGGAACCAATCGACACAAGCCCTGTAGTCAAGAAGCTCCAGCAGGTTCTCGCCGGAGGTCCGATCGAGCTTCCGGCCGATCTCATTGCCCCCCGCAACGGCACATCATCTGTGAGCGAAGTTGAAGCCGTGCAGCCAACGATCATTCCAGTCGGCAAGGAGAGTGATGACAACGAGGCCTTCAAGGTCATGGTGCGCCAGCAGATGGAGATTATCAATGCGGCCCTTGCTACCTTAAAGAAGGACGGCCTGCATAAAGAGTCCATTGACGCGCTCCACCGCTGCTTGATTGTCGTGCGCAATGCCTGCAGCGCTGTCGGTTTGCAGGACATCAAAATCTATGCGGAGCGAACCGCCGGCATTGTCGAGCAGGGACAGAAAACAGGGATTGATTTCGGCATGATTGTCGACATGATGCAGCAGGAAGTGAGCATCATTGAAGACATGGTGAATAAGGCCGTTTCCGAGGGAAGCGTCAGCATGGTTAAGAGCGAGAGCAAGCCCGAAACCAAGCCTGACACAGAAAAAGCCAAGCCTGAGCCAAAGAAGGAAGCCAAAGCGGCAGAACCTGAAACCAAAAAAGAAGAGGCGAAACCGGCACAAGCCAAGGAACAGCCGGCCAAAGTAGCAGCCCCGGCACAACCTGAGACGAAAGCGAAAGCGCAGGATGGGCCAAAACCGACACCCGCACCAAAACCCCAGGAGCAGGCGCATCCACAAGGAACTCCGGCACAGCATCCGGCAGCAAACGCCCAGCATCCCAATCAGCAGCATAAGGGTGCCTCGACAATTCGTGTTGACCAGTGGCGCCTTGACCATCTGATGAACTCCATTGGTGAACTGATCATCAACCGCAACCGCTACACACTCATCGCCCGCTCGCTTGAGGGCGCTGGGGGCAATGTCAATATCTCCGAAATCGCCCAGGATCTCTCAGAAACGACCTATGCCATGGCCCGCATTTCCGATGACCTGCAAGATACGATCATGAAAGTGCGCATGGTGCCGGTTTCCTCGGTCTTCTCCCGTTTTCCGCGTCTTGTGCGCGACCTCTCCCGCAAAAGCGGCAAGGAAGTCGACCTGATTATGGAAGGGGAAGAGACGGAACTGGACAAAAGCGTGGTCGAGGTCATAGGTGATCCGCTTGTCCACCTGATCCGCAACTCCGTTGACCATGGGATTGAGAATGAGGCCGAACGCCTGGCTGCCGGAAAACCTCCCAAGGGTCGGGTGACACTCCGCGCCTTCCACAAGGGCAATTCAGTTGCCATTGAAATCGAAGACGATGGCAAAGGCATTGATCCCGAAAAAATGCGCCAAATCGCTATCAGAAAAGGCATCATAACGCATGAGGAGGCAGAGCAGCTCGATGACTCGGAAGCCCGGGAACTTATCTTCGCACCAGGCTTCTCCTCGGCAGAAAAGATTACCGATATTTCTGGCCGCGGCGTTGGTATGGATGTGGTCCGCACCAATATCAAAAACCTCAAAGGGAGCGTAAGTACCTATTCGGAAGTTGGCAAAGGAACCAAGTTCACGCTCATTCTCCCGCTCACCCTCGCCATTATTGACGCGCTTATGGTCAATGTGGCTGGCCAGATGTACGCAATCCCGCTCGATGCTGTCTCGGAGACGACAAAGATCGAATCGGTGCGCCTCACTGATATAAAGGGAAGAAAAGCTGTCACTCTGCGCGGCGATGTCCTAGGCATCGTGGAACTCTCGGAAATGCTCGGCCTTCCGCCGGCCAAGGAATTGCCAGAGATGCTCTCCGTTGTGGTGATCCACGACAATGAGCGGCGGCTCGGACTGGTTGTTGATCAGCTTCTTGAGCGCCAGGAAATTGTTATCAAGCCGCTCGGCGCCTATCTCGGCGACCTGCAGGGCATCTCAGGGGCGACAATTATGGGCGACGGATCCGTTATCCTCATCCTTGATCCGCATGAAATCTACATGCTTTCGACATCCAAGGCCATGACCAACAGTCTTGAAAATAAACAGCAAAACGCAAAAACAAAAGTGACCGCTTCGGTCCAGTAACGCATTTTGCAGAGCGATGCTTTCTCTGCGCACACGGTGTACCTCTTTGCAAGTCTTGTCTTACATTGTCTGACTTGGAAATCCACGCACAGAATCCCACAAACAGTGGCTTCTGGTGCATACAATACTTCTTAGGCGTACCGTAGCGCCATAAAAGCGTCTAGGATTTCGTCTACCCTATACAATTATATTGTACGGTATTCATAAAAAAATCCGATGCTAGCTTGCGCAGTATCGGATTTTTACTTTTTTGCGCCGAGCGCCTATACACTCTTACGGCCAAAAGACACAATTGGCCGAAAAGATACGCACTGATGGCTGGGAGGACCTTCCAGCAAAATGCGACGTACTCTCTGCTCGAAAACTCTCAATCGCAGAGTTTCGGGACATCTACGCGTACGGCTTAAAAACACAAGACACGTCAAAAGCTCGCTAGGGGGCCAGAAAAACGTGTACGCGGGCAAATTCCGGCTTTGCTGTTTTGCAAGCGTACAAGCCCCCTCGCATTCTTCAATACGTCATGCCGTACACAGTGTACGACTTTTTTGGGTCTCCGATCACAGTAGCTCTCTCGCTTTCTCTGCCCAAGCGAGAGAGCGTATTCTAACCCGTACACGCGAAAAAAAATCCGAGATATGCATGTCTCCTCTGTACTGCAGACTGTTCTACGCTCTGGCTCTTTTGTGCGGCGCAATTCTCCTCTATCCTGCGCCGGGAACCATCTTCATGGCACTGTGCTTTTCCTGCTTAAGCATTCCGCTCTACAGGCGCTTCAAATGGATGAGCGTAAAGAAATTACGGGTGCTGAACAAAAAGGAAAAAATAAAAATCTGGCTGCACAGACGTATGCCCTTTACTCTGTACGCAAGCACGCTGGCCTTTGCCATTCTCATTCCTATCTCAGTCCTTTTTCTTCTTGTCGCGCCTCAGGCCTCCCGTGGCCTTGCCCAGTTAAAAAGTCTTGAGCTGGGCTCAAAGCTCACGTATATCATGCCCGATCATCTGAAAAACTTTATTAATACATCGCTCCCCTCCCTCAAGGACTACCCTGCGCTTGAGAGTGTCATTACCGATATCACCTCTAAAGCCGAAGAGTACTTCACCACATTTCTGGGCGATCTCTTTACCCCAACAGCTCTCTGGCAGAGAGCGACCGCTTTTCTCGGCGGAAGCCTGACTGTCCTTTGGACATTCATTCTCTTCTTCACCCTGACCTGCCTCTTTACCCTCTACGCAAAACAGACACGCGCCATGATGCTCACAGTCCTAGGCCTCCCGCTTCCTGTAGTTCGGCGTTTCACCTTAGCCATACGCAGAGCGCTCAACGCAATCCTGCTTGGCGTGTGCGTAGTCGCCCTCATACAAGGCATTCTCTGCGGCATAGGCTTTGCCGTAGCAGGAGTGGACTCATGGGCTTTCTGGGGACTTCTGGCCGCATTCGTAGCTCCGATTCCAATTATCGGCACAGCCATCGTCTGGGGCCCCCTCGCACTCGTGCTCTGGTTCAAAGGCTCGCATATAGCGGCCTTGGGCCTTGTTATCTGGGGGACAGTCGTTGTGGCAGGAGTGGACAATATCTGCAGACCCTTCTTCCTGCAGCAAGGTATCCGAGCCCCAATCTTTGTCCTTATCCTCGCCATGATCTGCGGCACAAGCGTTTTCGGGCCGATCGGCGTCATAGCAGGACCAATACTCCTCGCAACCTCTCTCCAGCTCATTGCAGAAGCGCACGACGCTCTTATGCGCATATATTAGCTATCCGCAGAGCTTGACACATCGCGGCGGCCAGCTTGCGACAC
>JAFTDR010000285.1 GCA_017454105.1 Desulfovibrionaceae bacterium
ACACCGAAGAGTAAAATAGGGAAAATTTGGGGGACAAGCAAGGACAGAAAACTCCCAGAAAATCCGCGTAAATAGCCAATCAGAGCAAAAGGGCGAAAAAGAGGGCACACAATCGTAGCGGCCTCTCAAGCCGCCAAGACGAGTTCAAATCTCGTTGGTGACGCCAAAATAATCAAGGGTTTACAGGATTTTTCCTGCAAACCCTTTTTTCTTTCAAAGCACAGGAATCGAAAATCAGTGCCGCCACTTTCTCTTCCCAACACCTCACGATTAAGCAGTTTTTTCATTGGGGCACGCAATGGTGAGCGTCGTTAAAGGCTCAGAGAGCTTGCTGCGTGAGTGTTCCTGACGTAAGTGTTTCTATAGATACAGCAATCTCAAAATTTTGAGATGCACGGGAACATCCTAGCGTGCCATTAGTAAGCAAAAAAAAAAAGGGAAGGAAGAAAAAGTACATGCGATACCCCTGATTGGATAGGAGAACGCATTTGGCATCTGCGTATGAACACTATTTGCGATATTCGCTTTGCCAACCAGCAAGACACTTGCGTGGTCAGACATTGAGGTTCTTTTCGTATCCTTGGGCGCAAAGGTGACCGAAGGCGATGGTTCTCGCGTCAAATTTGATGTACATGGGAGAACCGCTCTATTTCATCGACCTCACAATCCGAAGACTGCCCGCGCCTACCAAGTCGAGTTCGCACGGAATTTTTTGATATCTTTAGGAGTGAAGGCATGAAAAATGCCATGATGTATAAGGGCTATGTCGGAACTGTGGAGTATAGTGAGGACGATGGGGTTCTGTATGGTCAAATCGCAGGCATTGACGACATGGTCAGCTTTGAAGGGGAAAGTGTGGCCAAATTGCGTCAAGCTTTTCAAGATTCAGTGGAAGACTATCTCGCTCATTGCCGATCCATTGGAAAGGAGCCGAACCGCCCGTATTCTGACAAATTCGTGGTACAGATGCCCCCGACTCTCCATGCAAGGGCTTGCTGCCCAAGCACAGGCAATGGGCAAAAGCCTTAACCAATATGCAGTGGACGTGCTTTCAAACGCATAGGTGCTGCGACAGGCAGTCGCTAAGAAATACACAGGGAAGGCAGTTTCCTTTTTAAGCCACCAAACTGAACGTATCCGCTCACGGGTGTACGATGAAACGCGCCTTTTAGCCTACTCTCCAGGCATCCCACGATCGGCAGAATGCGCTGTTTGTCAACAATAACACGTTTGAAGAACTATAAAATCCGCGTAGTACCGCTGACCCATGAGCGGATACACCAAAGAAAAACTTGGCGCGTATCCAATTTTTCCTCTCACCGAGCAACAGTGGCACCCGCCGCACTGCCGGCCCTGAGGCTTATAAGAAATCCCTGATCGACGAGTATGTCACCAAAAAAAAGAGCAGGGTCACGGAGAAAAGCCATGTTGCCTAACCTGCGAGAACTAATCGAAATCGCCATAGAGAACCAGCCGTATATCCTTGAACAGGATCTGAAGGACGGTGGCCCTTTGTGCTATTACGGTACGGACGGGAGATTCGTGATTCGCTACCCTGACGGCACAGTTGAGTATCACAAGCGGCCTTGTTCGCCCGACCCTAAGCACTGCATACCCATTAGGAAACGTCACCGTGACTGACCTGTACATGATTTGCGGACCAAACGGCGCTGGCAAGAGTACTTTGTCGAAGGCCATCGCCACTCGGCATAACGTTGTGTGCATCGATCCCGATGCGCTCGCTGTTTCTGGACTTTCCCCAATAGCGGCAGGAAAGGTTGCTGCCGCTATGGCAAGAACCATGATAGCGCACAGGATATCCTTCGCCAGAGAGTCGACCTTTACGGCCAAATTCGATTTTCAGATTATGCAGATGGCCAAGGAGGCAGGCTATGC
This sequence comes from Desulfovibrionaceae bacterium, assembly GCA_017454105.1. Classification (GTDB taxonomy): domain Bacteria; phylum Desulfobacterota; class Desulfovibrionia; order Desulfovibrionales; family Desulfovibrionaceae; genus Desulfovibrio. Next base: position 1,897 of record JAFTDR010000285.1, read on the forward strand.
TATCCATCTGACATATATCCGCCTTGAGACGCCGGAGCTTGCGATTTCTCGGGTTCAAAGCCGCGTACTGCATGGCGGACATGATGTTCCCGAGGCCGACATACGCAGACGGTATTGGCGTTCACTTGAAAATCTACCGAGGGCTCTTGAGTTAGTGGATGAGTTCGTTCCACTCGACAACTCGGAAGACGGCTACAGGTTAAAGGGGTGACAGCCTGTGGACACGTTCCGTATGGTGAAACCGGCCTTGATGAAGTAGGTTTGGTACGATTAGTAGAACGATGTGCATGCCTTCGACTCACTCTGGGACGCTTAAGGCCTTTCAGGAGGATACCCTATAGGCAACTTTTTGTCCCCCCTCCGCCACCGTATAGATGGGGGGCTGATATATACCCGACAGCATACTGATTTTCCCTGGACAGCCAATTGGTCGTCAGGGAAGAATCATTGTGACGCCGAGCGTAGATACGAATAAATAAACATACGCTGCTTTACCCAAAGCAGCGTATGTTGCAAGTCGTTTGTACGTTATGGTTTGAACGGCAGCATCCAGGCCAAAGGTCCACATTGGAGCCATGTTAAGAAGCAAAGTAGTACGGTCATGCCAAGGCTATGCAGGATGGTGAAGCGAAAGAGATTGCCTTCCTGGCCGACCATACCGGTAGCAGCGGTTGAGACAGACAAGGATTGAGGAGAAATCATCTTGGCTGTCACTCCACCAGCCGCATTGGAGGCCACGGCTAATTCTGGTGACATTCCTACGGCCATGGCGGTATCTTTTTGCATTCCACCAAACAGGGCGCACGATGAGGTATCGGATCCTGTTAAAAATACACCCAGCCAGCCTAAGATAGGTGCAAAGAAGGGGAAAAAACTCCCGGTGAGGGTGAAAGCCAAGCCCAAGGTTGCACTCATGCCCGCATAGTTCATCAAATACGCCAAACCAAGAATCATTGCGATGGTGATGATAGGCAGTGTAAGCTGGCGTATTGTCCTAAACAAGCAACATATTGCTCTCCTATACCCGTATCCAGTCATAAGTGGCACGGAAACTAAGCCAGCGAGAAGGATAGCGGTTCCCCCTGCTGAAAGCCAGTTCAGCGTGTAGTTTGCTGCGTAGACGGTAGGACTTGCAACAATAGGGGTAGATTTCAAAACGGCTCCGTGCAAGAATGGCCAGGCAAACACGTGTACAGCGAAAGGCAAGTCGTTGAGCATCTTCTTGAATTCTGGCAAACCCCAGAAAAACACAAAGAGCGCCAGTATACTATATGGTCCCCAAGCGCGCAGCACAGCAAGGAAGGGGTAGCCATTGCCCGTTCGTTGTGCTTCGCCTTCTCCTGGGAAACGAAACGTCTGCTTGGGCTTCCATACCTTCAACAAAAGAGCTAAGCCAGTAATGGTAGCGATGGCAGAACCAATATCTGGGAGCGTTGGTCCATGAAAATTGGAGAGGATATATTGGGCTCCAGCAAAACAGCAACCAGAGACCAGGATAGCTGGCAAAACCTCAAGACTGCGTTTGAATCCACACATGGTCACACAGACCCACAGTGGAACAATAAGAGCCAGAAGAGATAATTGTCGTCCCGCAATGGCACTGATGGTCAGTTGATCTAAGCCAGAAACTTGCGCTGCGACAATAATTGGCACGCCAATGGCGCCAAAGGCAACGGGTGCAGTATTGGCAATGAGCGCTACACCGGCTCCCCATAACGGAGGAAAGCCAAGGCCAACCAACATGGCTGCGGCAATGGCCACAGGAGTTCCAAAACCTGCCGTGCCCTCAATGAAACAACTAAAGGCAAAGGCGATAAATAGCGCTTGCAGTCGGCGATCATCGGTGAGTCGGGCCAATGAATCTTTAATGATCTCAAATGATCCCGATTCTACCGTCATATTGTACACCCAGACCGCAGTGACCACTATCCAAATGATCGGGAAGAGCCCAAAGGCAGCTCCATGAGCGGTCGCACTGAGTGCCAGCGAAAAAGGCATGTCCCAAATGGCTACAGCAACCACGAAGGCGCTAAGTAAGCCAGAAATAGCGGCAATATGCCCCTTAGCTTTTCTCACCGCTAAAAGGTAGAATAAGACCAAAAGCGGAATCGCTGCCACGCATGCTGATCCCACAACACTTCCACCAATCGGAACGTAATTTTGTACCCAGGTCATATGTTCTCCTACTCGCGGGTGCGTTGAGTCCGATTACGACGTACACGAATACTGTCGAGTAGTCTCAGGCACGAGGTTTTGTTGGCCGCAAAACCTCGTGTTTTGTCTACCAAGCAAGGCCGCTTAACGGAGCTGCGACATTGAGGATACTGTCGCATACTGCAGAACCTACCATGGTAACTGGCAAGCCCGAGAGGCGCTGAATGCGACGCCCAACTGAAGGACGCATTACGGCCGAGAGGCCTGTGCGTGGCGAGCCTGTCACAATAAAGTCGCAACCAGTACTCTTAGCAAGGCTTGCAATCTTTTCGGGCGCATCCCCCACCAAAAGATGCGTTTCGACAGGAAGTGTTCCAAAATGCGCCTTTTGCAGGGCAGAAAGAGGCGACTCACCCTCCTTTGTTGCAATGCTTCCATTGGCGCCAACCGTAACATCCTTCAGGCCGGGCTTCTTCTGCAAGGTTTGCAATGAATCAGTGACATGACAGAGTACAATCTGACTATGCAGGGCTTGGGCCAGCTCGCTCGCAAAGGCGCAGACCTGCGCAGATCCTTCTTCCAAATCAACTGCGCACAGAATTTTGGTCAAGGCCATAACAACACTCCTTTTTCGTTGAACACGCTTTGGGGTCGGTCAACTCTGTTTGCAAGGTCAACCGTACCGTCCCTACTTGTATGGAGCAAGGAAGAAGTGCATTTTTGAACAAAAAAATCATTAAAAAATAAGTAAAATTTGTATTAAAAATTTTACTTAACAACACCCCTATCCGCTCATGCAGATACTTTCGGCGTGTACTTAGGATGGAGAGCCTTCAAAGCGTGAATGGACAGCGTAGTGAGCCCTGCGCGTGTTTGCGGTTCGGAGCAACAACGGTGCTGCTGAGTTTGAGAACGTCTGAATCTATACTCGTGACGGATGAAATCTTCTCTATCCGAAATATCTTCAGGCGCAAGTGTGGGGAGCCAGAGCATCGTGCCCGCCGTGAGCGTAAGAGCTATGTGAGTTACCCCATGCACTCTCGCTATTTTTGCACAAAAAAAGGGCTTAGTAGCCCTCTTATGTGTTCACGCGTATTGAGAAACATTGGATGACGTTGTTCTCGGTTTTCCTGAGGAATGGCGAATGATGAGTTCAGGTTGAATGTTTTTGTGTGCTGCTATGTCGGTGGATGGGTGGACACCTTTCTTTTGATCCTGTTGCATCATGTCGTAGAGGACAAGAAAGGAGAGTTCAGCATTTTGCGCCATAAAGTGTTCAACGCTGGTCAGAGAGACACCAGCCAGGTCAGAGGGAAAATCGTTGTCGCAACCGCAAACACTGTACTCTTCAGGAACCTTCCGCTTGAGTTCATGCAGGGCATCAAGGACCCCATAGGCTAACATATCATTGATGGCCACAAAGGCCGTGAAGCGTTTGGGTTCATTGTCCAGAATGGAAAAGGTGATGTCGCGGCCCAATTTGCGCTCAAGCATCAATTCTCGCTTCTCTTCTTGACGCACAAAACTCGTAAAAAGTTGGACTTCGCCGTGAGGACAATGCTGCTTCCAGGTATCACGAAGTCCTTCAAAGCGTCGTACTCTGGCAGGAATCGTGACGCTGAGCGGAGTGGAAATGCAGGCAATATGGGTGTGTCCAAGAGATAGAAGATGTTGAGCGAGGAGAGATCCAGCATAATAATTGTGGAGTTTAATGCAGCTGACAGAAAGCGTGTCGTCTGGATCCGCAATGACCACAACCGGCATGCGCGTGCTTGTTTTCTGCAAAAGCGCTTTGGAATGGGGCATCATGGCAAAGATTGCTCCGCCCACGTCAGACTCCGCCATTACTTTTAGGATACGCCGTTCTTCTTCGGTATCCCCATATGTGGTATACACCAATGTGTTGCAGCCCATGCTTGTGGCCATGCGTTGGATGGTCTGCACAATGGTTGAGTAGGAGTAATTCAGAGTGAACGGACACACAACGAGAATAGTATTCCGACTAAACAAGGTGACTTGTTTGCGGGTCACAGGGACATAGCCTAATTCCCTCGCGGCGTCTTGCACGAGACGCACGGTTTCTTCTGGAAAAGAGACATCGTTGCGTTTGGCCAAAATCATCGAGATGGTCGCCTGGGAAAGCCCTGTTTTTTCCTTGAGATCGGCCAGTGTTACGCGTTTACTCATATTACAATTCACCTGGAACTTTCTAGTTAGTATCTGTAAAAAGCTAAGCTTTTTGCATTTTGCAGGTACACAAAGATCCGTTTACAGTAAATTTCTTTGCTGTAAACAAACTTTTGCGACAGAGTGTTGCACTCTTATCACCTGCAGGTTGCGCTTAGCTTTCGGAGACTTTCGAGCGCCTTGGCTTTTCCTGCGGGGATATGGTTGTATAGTCTGAAATGGCTCACGAAGTTTTTTTCGTGCGATTCTACCTTTCGGCTAGCAAGACTTCGTCTTGCGTGCGTTTCAACCTTAACAGCTTATGCTGAGTTATCGAGTATACAGTTCAGGTTTATTAAAAATCACGTTCAATTCTATTGTCGAAACTGCCTGGCAGTTTCGACAACAATGTCAAGATACTTTTTTACAGTTCCTTAGAGTCAACTTTGACAAAATAAGAACATCCCAATCTGACTCTTTTTTCCACGAAAGCCCCCACAAGCTCGGTGTTTCGTCTGGGTTCAGCGGTACAATAGGGCTAAAAGGAAGTAATCACAACCGTAAGCGACAACTCTGTCCTACTGCACAAGACGCACATTCAATGGCATAGTAGACCTATATTCAAACGGATAAGAGTTTTTTTATGCCACGTACAATTCCCCTGGCAGGGTCCATCATCGTCATCAACAGAAGAGAGCATACGGTCTGACACTTCCAAAAGAAAGACAGCTGCGTACAGTCCAGACGTTCACGAGGTCTCGAGTCGAAGCCCTCTTCATCTTTTGGGAAAGTAAAGCATCAAGGGAAAAGTGACCAGACAGAATGCGCGATGTCCTCTGCTCACACAATCCTAAAAAGGACTCTCACGGGCGAAAAAAATCCTGTGTATCATAACCAGGCTCGTCATAACCAAGGAGTCTTTTTTTATGCAGTAGAGAAGGGGGAATGCGTGTGACTCGAAAAATCGGCGGCTTATTAGCGACGAGTCGGTTTGCGCAAGGCTAATAAACAAGAAGGAAAGCAGCGTGGCGCTAAGGAGGCTTTGCCACTATGGCCGGAAAGTAAGAACTCTTCCCCGAAAGCTACGCTATAATACATAGGGTACAGAGGCGAGAAAGTAGGACAGCGTTGTCGCTTCCATCCAACGTGAACTGATACAACAAAGGCGCACACACACGAGAGCTTCATAGGAAGCGCACCCCAAAGTGCGCATACGCCTCTCAGCTCTCTTAGCGGTTTCCAATGGTCACGTATTACCCCTTACACGCGAGAAACCTATACTCGGGCCAGAAACAAACTGACACATTTGCGAACGGGAGTCTGCACGGGGTCTGGTATTTTCAACTCCAAGAGGCAACTTTTTTTCAGACCGCAGTATACGACTCTGAGTATGACCTCGTACAGACTGCCGCCTTGCAAAGCGCTTTCTCCTGATGAAAGGCACGCCTTGTGTGATGCCGCCGTATATTCAAGGGTGGGCTCTCCTTCTGACTGAAGTATACATGGTATCTCTCTTTATCGAACTCCGCGTACGCATGGAGATTTTGAAATAATTCCGCGCACCTGGCACGAAAGGCTGAGCATTGGCCTTATTGCTCAAGCTCTGTAGCATCTGGAAGATCCGAAGAGTTGGCAACGTGGATTTATCTGCGTTAGCCAAAAGTTACGCATAATGTCCAGATTTTATTTTGTATAAGGGCGGGAATTTATGTTAATGGCTATGGGCCCCGCCGCATTGTCAAGATCGTGAATCTAAGAACTAACTTGACACAGGCCAGCACCTCGCAGGGTATATGGCCTCCATTGGTAAACGGGCATGCATAGGGAACCCTAATGTAAGGCCCCCCGAAAATAGGGCCTTTCCTGGTACAATGTTCGCCACTTTGTGAAACCAATTTTTTACTTGACAATCCCATAAAGACCGTCAAAAGACATTCCCGCAGTACTTCTTGCGTGAATAATGCGGCGGTCGAGGGAAGATCTTCGCCGTTTTTCTGTGACTCGACGAGTCTGGTTATGATACACAGGACTTTTTTCGCCCGTGAAAGTCCTTTTTAGGGTAGTGTGATCAGAGGAGATCGAGCATTCTGCCCTTGGTCCTCTTTTCCCGTGGTGCTTTGCTTTCCCGAAAGATCTCGCGATCGTCTGGACTATACGCAGTGTTCAGACTAGAGCGAGTAAAGGATGCAAAAGAATTGGTGCAGACCATCAAGGACATAGCAGCTCGCTTCGTGAAGAAGAAGGACACCAAGAACAGGCCAAGATTCTCTGTGTTTGGGTGAAGCGAATAGGTTTCCAACGTCTAAAAATAGATGCTACACAGTTCGATGCTATTTACGAACTGGAGGAGTTAGGTTCTATGCTAGCAAATGTATTGCCTAATTGGGAAGAAAAAATCAGAACTGATGCTGAAAAAAGGAAGACAAACGAAATCGCGAAAAAAATGTTAGAGATTGGCATGGCAATAGATCAGATCATAAAAACAACAGGCCTATCTCAGCAAGATATTCTAAGCTTAAAGATGCAAACGCTTAAAACTTCCTAGAATAGAGAAGGAAGCCTCACATAGAAGCTTCCTTCTCTATATCACAAAATAACATATTTACACAAGGAAGGATACTTTGCCTTCAGTGTCTTCATAGCTGAGATGCACTGATTCTATACCCGGCCGCACTAAAATTTTCCCCTTTTTTCCCCTTGGAGCGATTTGAACTTGCCTTTAAGCGACTCTCGATTAAAAAATCTCCAGATACAATCTGGAGTTTTGATTATGGCAAAGAAGAAGGCTCACAAGCAGATCTGCGTTGCCAAGGAAGATCGCTACGGGGGATTGCAATGGAAGTCATTGACTACCTAAAGTTGTTCATACCTGTGACCTTGGCAATTCGGCTTTTGTGTATATTTTGTGGTTTTCGGAATGAAAAACGCCAGAATTGCCATTCTTGTTGGTTGCCATGTCAAAACTGTACGGACTGTACGCAAATAGATGGAGGAAGAGAGTGTAGGCGAAATGATGGCCATCGCAAAACGCGGTGCCCCCAAGTCTAAAACCAAATTGCAGAAAAGGTGAAGAAGGGAACTTATTGTTGTCTACAACAGATCGCCGATATGGTGAAGATAAGTTTCGGTTTAGTGATTTCAAAACCGACAGTCTCGAGGATTTTGAAATAATTCAGCATCAGAAAGCTTAAGAGTGGTTCCCTACCCTTTACGGCGGACGTTGAGAAGCAACATGTTTTTTATAATGACGTCCTCACCCACTAAGGAATAGATCGGAGAACGGAGAATGCCAAGTAATTTTTTTTAGATGCCTCTCATTTTGTTAAGGGTTGCGACCATCTCGGCTCTTTTTACGGGATTTTCTGCAAGTTGCGAGGACTCAGGTCGCAATCGGTACAAGGTTTTAGACGCTTTGAATTTTTGCACAAAGGCTGTTCATACCGTTACGTTGTGCAACATGTAAGAAAAATAACCGATTTTTTTACATAAATATCTATACATATTTTTACGATATTTTTTAGAAGTTTAAAATATTATTTTTTACTAAAAAACATTAGATAAAAAGTATGTTTGGACTCCTCAGTTTTTTTGGATTCTTAATAGATTTACCAGTGAACAAAACCCAAGTATCGTTAGAGGACCAAACACGCATTTTTCTAGATGGTATTGCTTATGTCGGTATTACAGCATTGCAAGCAGCAACTGGCGTATCTCGCAATACTATCTTAAAATTGGTATTTTGATTCTGGAAGTACGTCAAGGGAGAGTTGAGATGTTCGTTTTATGACGACTTTGGTGCATTCTGTAGCCGCATAGATAAAATCGTTGCAAGCGAAAAAGGTTGAGAGTCTTATTACAAAGAAAGTTCAGTTTTTTGATGATTTAAAGAAAATATCGAAGTACATTTCGGAGAGCAAAACGTGACGCCAGAAAAGGACGAGAAACAGGCCGCTTAATCAAGTGAATTGTTTTTTGGGTACCGTATTCACCTTTTTAAAGGTCGAAAAACGGCACCCTCTCTCGCTGTGCCAAAAAAACGACTGAAGCCTTATCAGAGTGCTAAATAAAGCTCTAAATCATTGTTTTTGGCGACTAGGCACTCGTACCAAGCGATGTGGTGAGGTACTCCACAGGGGGAAAATCGTTCTGACGCCGAGTAGAGCACATGCGTATGCGACATCAGCAGCCAAGCAGGGGCTGCTTGAAAGAAAATAGTGTCTCGTTGATTGTGAAGATATCGTATTCTCTTCGCTCAATGAAATATTCCACAATAATATCAGCCTTGCTGCTGCGGGAGAGGGCGTATCCAGCCCGACCTATAAAGTCCCGCGTTTCTTCAAGGGTAAGCTCCAGAGCCACTGCAAAAGCCAAAGCTGTGGTCTTGCTTGGCTGATAGGCAGGGTTGTTGCGGATTTTCGAAAAGAGCCTACGATCAATATTTGCACGCTTGTACACTTCTGAATCGCGTTTGCCTTTTTCATTGATGAGTCGAAGAAGTGTCTCCGAGAAGCTATCGTCTATCGCACCCAGCAAATTCTCCAAGGATGGAGCCGTATCAGGAGTGCTTGGCTTAAACGTGAGTCCAAGATTGTGATGGAGCTGCACCCAATGAATCCGGCGAAATCTTGTATCGTTCTTGTATTCTTCATCCAGCAAATTCTCAATGTATTTCTCATCAAGGTAGCTGTGTACATCATCGAAAAGACATTTGGAAATTTTAAAGGATTTTCTATCAAAGACCACAAGATAGATGTCCATCTCATTTTCTTGCAGAAAATCACGGATGGCCTGTATTGCCGTGGCAATCGCTATCTCAGATGGGCAGCCGTTTACTCCTGCCGATATGAGCGGGAAGGCGATAGATGCGCAGCCGCGATCTTTTGCGAGTCTAAGAGAATTCCCATAGCAGTTGCTGAGCAATTCCCTCTCTCCATGTTTGCCGTCCTGCCATACTGGTCCTACTGTGTGGATGACAAATTCTGCGCAAAGGTTGAAAGCCTGAGTGATTGCAGCTTTGCCTGTGGCAATACTGCCGATTTTCTTCCGTGCAGCCAGAAGTTCAGCCCCGCAGCCTTATGGATCGCACTGTCAACGCCGCCGCCCACAATGGGACGAGGATTTGCCGTGTTGACAATGGCATCCACATGCATCATCGCTATATTATTTCGTACAATTTGCAGCGGCATAGCTATACTCGCGGTCAAAAAGATTTTCCTCTCGCTCTACGAGTTTGCAGGGTAGAGGCTTTTGAATGTCCACATAAACGTACACCCAAATGGGGTTCATGGCCGATTATCGAAGCCAGGGGCCACGCATCTTGCGAAACATATAAGCCAAAAATACTATCTTCCAGTGGATGGTGAAACCCTAGCGCTACAGGGCATCTTGGGGGGCATCTTGGCGTATGTCAGTCGTGCGAAAAGAAAGCATGGTTGCACGCGTTTGACGAGCCAAAACCTCCATCCTGTGAGATTATGGCTTTTTTTTGTTGCCCCCACAGGAGGAATGCCAAAAACAAGCCTTGATGCGGCATTAGGCACAGTTGGTACTGCGCGATACGGGTGAGAGCGTGCAGAAAATTGCGCTTGGCCATGAGACACAACCAACAACATCTACGTGATCGCTCATCGCGTACCGCAAGGATACCTGCGTTGGTACCCCTGCTGACAGTACGCTCAATACGGCTAAGCGCGCGTCTCGTACCTCTTGGGTCACATACAGAGCCCTAAAACAGCTAATGCTAGGCCGAGAGCAAAGTCAAGCGCAAACAGGCGTACCGTACGCAGTTTGAAAGCCTGTGCAGCGTCTTGACGGCCTTCGGAGCCGCTTTTGGAAAAGATATACTCCAGCCAGAGACGAACTGACATGTTCTGGTATTTTCAACGCAAAGTGGCAACTTTTTTTCTGACCGCAGTCCTCATCCTTTCGCGAGGTAATGGCCATTGCGGTATCCAGAGCCTTTACGGACGCATCCATCAAGGACAAGAGAATTTCAGGCGCTTGTGTCCCACCTGGTCGGCCACCACGATGTATACTCTAGCCAGAAACAAACTGACTTTTTTGCAAACTGGAGTTAGCACTGAGTCTTGTGTAGCCAAATCCAAGTGACAACTTTTTTTCTGATCGCAGCATCCGCAAATGTATACCTCAAGTCCTACTGTTCGTGTCGCGGGGAAGAATCATTGTGACAACGAGTACTCGTTCGCCTGCCTGCAAATCCGCCACACACTTCCCAAAAGTCTATTGTATACTCGCTGTTCGTCCTGATCGAAATCGTAACCCATCGCTGGAACATCGGACTTCCTCCAGGATTCCGTGAGAAATAGGAAAATTGCTCCCTGCCATTGATACCTACACAGATTTCAGCGCGGCTCTAAAAATCATTCCGTATGTTTTTCTGCGCCGTGCAGAATTTGTGCCCTTTGGGCTGAAATCGGGACAATACGCATGAAACGGGTTCCGTTAGCGACTGAGTACGTCACGCTTTTCACTGTACTCAAACAGCTTTCGTCTGACAAAATGGTCCTTCTCCGCATTCGCGCTCAAAACCAATCAGTGCCAGCACCCTTCTAAAGGATTGGCTTCCGGCCTCATGCTATCGAAATCCAACGCACCCACGACTTGAAAATCAGGGATAATCAGGTTCGAGTCGCATAGACACTAGCCAGAAACAAAATGACCTTTTTGCGAACGGGATCATCACTCAAGTCTGGTATTTTTAATTCCATGTGGCAATTTTTTTTCTGACCGCAGTATACAACCGAGCTCTCTCGATAGCGATGGGACATGCTGCAGAAATGGGCCGAACTGAAATTGAGAGTCCGCAATTCACTCAACCCCCTAGCAGAAGTTTTTAAAAAATGATACAAGACAGGCGTCTTGTCTGACAAAGGATTCTCCGTAGCGGAAGACCGCATGTCGCGCCCGTGCGCGAACCTCTTCCTGCTTTTTTCTTTTCCGCTCTTCGTGAACGCACACATGGCCCCAATACCGCGTGTCTGGAAATTAAGATATATGCAGTCCTGATTCCCGACGCAGCACAAATAGCCTTTATGCCACATAAACGGTCGCAGACGTTTCAGACATATTCCTTTGCGAAAGAACCGCATAGATAAAGGCAAAACGAAAATATGGGGAAATCGTATGCCATTGCTGAAATCGGCCTTAGCGAATCAGGTTTATGAGATCGGACCTTGGGATGCTCTGAGACCAAACAGACAAGATGCGCGAACGGTTTTTCCGTGTGTCTGAACAAATGGAGCAACTATGTTTTGTCGCTACCGACTTGGGAGTTACAAGTACGTTGGCTCTCTACTTTTCGATAGTTTTGTGTATCCGCTCACGGGTCAACGGTGCTACGCGGCGTTTATAGTTCTTCAAATTGTATCAGAGGTGACAAAGTCCGCATTCTACCATTAGAGATACCAGAAAAGCGTGCATAAATCGCACAATCCACCGTACACCCGTGAGCGGATACGTTTTGTTGAAAGAATCTAGCCACCGAATGTGGACAGGTGGGAGTTCTCAAGCTTACGATGACAACAGAGCTTGTCAAGCCTACACTTACGCTAACAGAAATGTCGAATTATTTGTTTTATGCGCTAGCTGGTATCCAAGAACAATGTTCGCAGGGACATTGCTGATTTCTCTATTTATGAAAGGAAGGAGCATATATCCTGTGGTTGAGATATGGGGTACGAGAAACTAAATTCTTTGGCTTAAAAAATGACGTTCTGGCGATAGCTAAGACGTAAAATTAAGTTTTGAAATATTTAATTTAAATTTGTAATCTATCTAAAATTTTTAATTAAATTCCGTACGATGTACTCATCTCTCCGTTCAGCGCTTAGAAGGGAAAGTTCCGTCTCAGTCATACTTTTGAAGTCAACTTTCTGTCTGCACCAATGCAGTCTTTCAATTTCGAATTTTTCCAAAACTCTTTTGTTCTCGAAGCGAAAATTGGGTATCATAGACCGTCACGGCGGTAAGAGAAATCGGTGGTCATATCGTTTTGATTTTGCGCGAAGCTGCAATGCCAGGGAGATTCTCAAGATGCAGAAAGCAGCGTAGTTTGAGCTGTGAGAATTGATGGAAAATCGGGGGTGCAACCAAGGATTGAATCGGCAAGGGTACTCCCGACCTTTATGAAGTGAGCGGTGATACATCGTCTCACCCCATACGTTTTTCAGTTTTTTACTCATAGCTCAATGTAGCTCAGAGGATTTTGGCAAAATTGATATGCTCGCTCTATCCAAAAAATCTGCTTTGTCCCCCTATGTTGCTAAACTCTGCTTGCAAACTAAGGGAGTTTTTGCTAGGTCTGCCCCGTATACAGTATGTTTCACTTGGCTGATAAGACCTCAAGGGAGTATGAGATAGTAGTGCCATGCGAGAGGTATTTCCGATTTGACCAGTGTTCCATTCACAGTTTCTTTTGCGGCAAGGGGAACCTGCGAGAATACGGTAGCCTCCTCTCAAGTTCACAAACAGCAGAATGCGCTGTTTGTCAACAGTACTACGCTTTGAAGAACTATACCATCCATGAAATCCTGTTGATCCGTGAGCGGACGCATATTTTGCTGTCAAATTTTTCCGCGTGTACGGATTGGCATAATATCACTCAAGCTCTCGATCCACAAAGAACCAGACTTTTCAGTCGTTCTACAGTTTTGGGGCATCCTTGCTTCTTTTTAGCACAGATCTACTGACATAAGCCAAGATGCTCTGCTTCAACTCGCAGGGATTGAACGATATTATTGTAATCCGTACACGCGGAAATTTTTGACGCAGTTCTATTCGGAACTCGCGCATGGTACTCCCAATGAATGAGACGATTTCTTGCTCTCGCGATCTTTTTATCAGACTGACCCAAAACTGCCCTCTGCTCTACGTATGACGGATGCGCTTGCGCGCAACAAATCAGCACGTAAGCTAATCCCCAGAAATCTTTTCCGTCAGAAGTAAATGAGAAGGACGCATGCGATCTTCTGCTGATTGATGGTATGATAAAGGACATGTATGCTCTAAACTGGCATTTGGTCTCACTTGTATTTCAAGTACGCTCTCGATAAATAACAAATTTATTTTTTATCTTCTGTGAAAAGAGTAGATATACGATTCAAATCTTTTTTAGCAAAGCAGAAGGAAAAACAGTGCATTACGGTTTCCATGCGCAACATGGGAAGCATGGGAAGCGTTCTCCTTGCAGCAGCGCCCTTTTTCGCTTGTACCCCAAGCATCTACCCCAAGCCTCCACCACACTCATCGAAAGATATGCCCTTGGCCTATGCACAGGCAGCTTTCGCCAATGGATCAGGGTTGGGGCAAAAAATACGCTCTCTAAGCAGGGAAAAAGCCCAGGAAGCGTACTGAAGAACCTGAAAAAAAGTAAAGTGACGATCTCTATGGAAACAGCATCTTTGTTTGATGAGCATCCAGGTAGACGTGAGCTGCCCACAGATTGGCAGTTTGATGACGAAGAGGAAGCGGAATTTTCTCCTGAACTTGATGTCTTTGACGGACTTATGCTTTGTCTGGAAAAACTGCACAGGGTGGATATTGCCTATATCGCCGCACGCACAGGCCTTACCACTTCCCTGGTCATTAAGGAATTGGCCGACACTATCTGGCAAAATCCCGCGACATGGGAGGAAGACGAGGAGAAGGGCTGGGAAACCTCCGACCAGTATTTGTCAGGAGCATTGCTCCCCAAACTGACCAGTGCCAAGGAGGCTGCAGCCAAGTGGCCGGAACGCTTTGAACGAAATGTGCGCGCCCTGACCGCTGTTATGCCAAAACCCATATCCCTGGAAAACATCCACTCTCCTTTGGGGGCTCCCTGGATTCCACCCGAAGTTATCAATGCCTTTATCGCCCATCTCTTTACGGCCAAGGTAAGCAAGGACGAATGGGACTGGGCACAGTACAACTCTTTTTGCGGACAATGGAGTGTCACTCCCCCATCCAACCTGCGCTCAACTTTCAGAAACACACGTGCCGTACGTCATATCTACGGCACAAGTGCCTTAAATGCCTTTCGTCTCCTTGAACGGACTTTAAATCATCTGCAGATCAAAGATCCTCTGCTCCAGGAAAAACAGCAGAATCTGATAAAGAAATTCGAGGACTGGATCGCAAATTCCCCAGAAAAGCAGATGGTCTTGCAGCAAAGCTACGAGCAGAAATTCGGCTTTCAACGCAAGCGCAGCTTTGACGGATCGTTTTTGCGTTTTCCAGGCAAATCACCAGACATCACCCTCTACCGGCACCAGCGCGATGCCGTAGCCCGTATCTTGCTGAGTGGCAATACCCTTCTTGCGCACAGTGTTGGCAGTGGCAAAACCTATATCATGATCGCAGCCGCCATGGAACTAAAACGCACAGGCCGCTCTCCAAAAAATCTCTTCATTGTGCCAAACAACCTTGTAGGACAATGGAAGGACTCCTGTCTTAGACTGTATCCGAATGCCAATATTCTCACCGTTGAACCGATCAATTTCACCCCCAAACACTACCTAGAAACGCTTGAACGCATTAAGACCCAAGATTGCGACGCCATTGTCATGGCATTCAGCTGCGCCGACCGCGTACCTATATCTCAGCCAGTGCAGCTTAAGAGAGTCAAAGAAGAGCTGGAGGTCGCAACAGAACTGCGCTACCAGGCTGATTACGGTCGCATCGAGAGGCTCCTTGGTCACCGTTGCGCAAGCCTGATGAAGCAATACGAGGCTCTCCAAAACGAGGAAATAAAAACTCCAGAAGAACTCTGCTTCGACAATCTCGGAATCACAGCCCTTTTCCTGGACGAAGCCCACAACTACAAAAATATCCCCTTAACCACGACTTTAGGCTATGTGCGGGGTATCAATGCCAAGGGATCCAGCAAATGCGCGGCTATGCTTGCCAAAGCACAGTATATTCAAAAAGAAAAAGGGATTGTTGTGCTGGCAACAGGCACCCCTCTGGCAAATTCCATTACCGATGTCTACGTGCTCCAACAATATCTGCAACCGGATACTCTGCGCTTCTTTGGACTCGAGTCCTTTGACGCTTGGTCTGCCAATTTTGCCGAAATTCAAGAAGTTTTTGAGGTTGATGTGGACGGCAGCCGATTTCACAGTGTGGAGCGCTTTGTCCAATTCCACAATTTGACCGAATTATCCGCCATGTTCGGCATGGTGGCAGATTTTGCAGCCGGAGAAAACAATACGGATCTGCCCCGCTGCCCTGCAAGGGAGGATTGCCTCATCCGAAAGACTCCGGCATTTACCGCCTATATGCAGACCCTGTCCACTCGGGCAGACAAAGTCAGGAACGGGGGGGTTCCTTTAGTTGACGACAATCTTTTGCGCATAACAAGCGATGGCCGTAAAGCATCCCTTGATCTTAGACTCGTCGATGAATCAGCCGAAAAAAATGAGGGCAAATCGGCAAGCTGTGCCCAGATGGTCTTCAAAATCTGGAAGGAATACGCAGCAACCAAACGCACCCAACTCATTTTCTGCGATCTCTCAACACCCAAAAAAGGCTTCAATGTCTACGATAAGCTGCGAGATCTTTTGCTCGACTATGGTATACCCTCCGAACAGATCGCCTATATTCACGACAACGATTCCCCAAAAAAACGGGAAGCCCTCTACCGGCGTATGCGGCAGGGAGATGTTCGGATTATCATAGGCTCAACCTTCAAACTTGGTCTTGGCGTAAACGTTCAGCAGAAACTGCTCGCCCTGCATCATCTTGATGCACCATGGCGACCTGCGGACATGGAGCAGCGTGAAGGCCGCATCCTGCGTCAGGGCAACGAAAACGAAGAGGTGCATATCTTCCGCTATGTGATGGAAGGCAGCTTTGATGCGTTTTGCTGGCAGATTCTGGAAAATAAACAGCGCTTCATTGCCAATTTCCTCTCAGGCACCCTCGTCCCAAAATCCTGTGAAGAATTGGATGCAACTGTCCTCTCCTATGCTGAAATAAAGGGACTGGCTTTGGGTAATCCTCTCATGCGCGAGCGAGTGGAATGCTCAACAGAAATTGAACATATCCTTTTGCTGCGCCGCCGCCGTCTGACAGAACTGGAAAAAATGCGCCTCAATCTACTGCACGCACAGGAAAGAGAAGTTCAGTCACACAAAGACCTCGCCAACCTTCAAGTGGATCTGCGCACAACCAAGGACAATCCGTTTCAAGCCTCCGAGTCTGAGCGCATTCAACTCGGCAATCAATTGCTGGCGTATTTGGCAAAAAGTACCTTAGAAGAGATTCCCATTGCATCCTTTTATGGTCTGACCATTGTTCTGCCTGCACGACTCAGAAGAGAAAGACCAGCTCTGTGGCTGGTCGGTCAAGGCCGTTATTACCAGGCCGTTCCGCTGGATGCAATCGAATGCATCCAGAAACTGGAAAATTTGGTGAAAGATTTCCCAAGACGCATCAGAAATCTTAGGGAAACCATTGCCTCTTTGCAGCAGCAAAAAGATGATCTGAAAGCAGAGTTGGCCGAACCGGATCCCTATGAAGAATCCTTACAGACACTTAAAAAGAAATTGCTGGATATCGACAAAAAGTTGAATGCCGAAAATCCCGAAAATCAATGATTGCTCTTACTCGTCCAATAGGACCTGCCCTAACAGTTCTCTACCATAAGAAAGAAGGAGACAGCGCACGCCCAAAAAGAGCTGTGGTTTTTCGCGCTGAATATATCTATGAAAAACGAATTGAGCATACCTGAAAATATCCCGCGTCTTTGTGTGGATGATATGATCCAGTTTCTAACCTGTGCCTACACCAATTTGCTTGACAAAAAAGCTCCTGTCAAAACCCTGCCCACAGTGATGCTTTGGAGCGCGCCAGGTCTTGGCAAATCCCAAGGAATTCGTCAGTTAGCCGACAGGCTCTCCCAAACGACAAAACGGGAAACCCGGGTCACAGACGTGCGGCTTCTCTTGTTCAATCCTGTTGATTTGCGCGGCATACCTGTGGCAGACGCCAAACGCAAAGCAGCTGTCTGGTTGAAGCCCCAGATTTTTGACATGGATCCCTCAGATCAGCTCCTCAACATTCTCTTCCTAGATGAGATCTCATCAGCTCCTCCCTCTGTGCAGGCAGCTGCCTACCAGCTTGTACTCGATCGGACTGTCGGTGAACATCGCCTGCCCGATAACTGTCTGGTCATCGCTGCGGGAAACAGGGTGTATGACCGCTCCGTTGCCTGGCAGATGCCCCAGGCTCTGGCCAACCGTCTCTGTCATCTGGAAATTATCTGTGACCCTGTACGCTGGCGCCGCTGGGCCATTGCAAACCAGATTCATCCTCTGGTTCTTGGCTACATTGCCCAACGCCCAGATCAACTCCATGCCGCAGGAGACGATGAACTGGCATTTCCAACCCCGAGAACATGGGAGATGGTCTCTCAAATCCTGCACTATGTCGGAAACAACGAAGCAGGCCATACGTTAATCAGCGGCTGCATCGGCAGGGGATCTGCCACGGAATTTCGCACCATGACCGATCTCTTTGACCAAATTCCGCCTCTGGAAACCATTTTTTCTGGGCGCTGTTCTAAAGTGCCCAAAAAACCAGATACCCTCTATGTCCTCACCTCAGCTATGTCTTCCTATGCTCTCTCCCACAGGCACGATTTAACGGCCATAGGCCATTCCATCACCTATGCACTGCGCTTTCCCCCTGAATTCACCACCCTGCTTCTACAAGATTATATCTCCTTTGAACCTACGTATCGCAGCCATCTTATGGGAATTCCAGCCTTCAGTGACTGGATCAGCCGCTATGGTAAACTGCTATGATGAGCGATCGTCAACTTGCCAAAAAACTCGGCGAGACCAGAATGCGCCTGCTTCACAAGCAGCCCTTCTTCGCCATTCTTCTCCTGCAGACGCGCTTCGGTCTGGATGACCAATTGTCAACAGCCGCAACAGACGGTCAATACATCCTCTTCAACCCCGACTTTTTGACCCAACTGAGTACTGAAGAGACTGAATTCGTCCTGCTCCATGAAATTCTGCACATTGCCCTGGAACATTGTTTCCGAAAAAAGGATCGTGAGCAGATGCGCTTCAATATTGCCTGCGATATTGTGGTCAATGCAACCATCCTTGAGCAAACCCATCTAAAACTCACAAGCATTGCCAACGAAGAAATTTTGCACACAGTCCCAGACGGACGCAGCGGAACTCTCTTCAGTGTCGAAGAAGTCTATGCTCTTCTCCCCCCCTCGCCCACTTCCAATCACTGCTTCCATGACGACCATAGTCAATGGCCAGGTCCAAGTGCTTCCATCTTGGAACAACAATGGAAAAACAGCGTCCTTAAGGCAGCTCTCAGTGTTGAGCAAAAAAACTACGATACAATCCCCCTGATGGCGCAACGCCTCCTGACCAAATTGCGAACTCCCATTCTTAACTGGCGAACCTTGCTGTACAATTTCGTAAAACAGGAACTCTATGACTATACCTTTATGCAGCCTGACAGACGTTTCCAGGATTCCCCCTTCATGCTCCCTGGTTTTGCTGAAACCAGAGAGCACGGTGATATCTGGATTGCTGTCGACACATCAGGTTCGGTTGACGATGAACAACTCGCCAAGGTCTGGTCTGAAATTCAAAGTGCCATTCAAACGCTCACCCAAACTATTTGGGTCAGTTTCTTCGATGCCGCAATAACCGAACCTATACGCTGCACCCGAAAAAATTTTCCTAAAATACAACCTATGGGAGGAGGCGGCACAAGCTTTGAGACAATCTTCAACTATCTTGCCGAACACAGAAACTTCAGACCAGACTGCATCGTGATCATGACCGATGGCTATGCGCCCTTTCCAGATAAAAAAAAAGCTCTACAGATTCCTGTTCTTTGGCTCATCTACGACCAGAACAACACAGCGCCCTGGGGGAAAACTGTGCGGGTCATCGACTAAGATGTCTGCCAAAGAGAATGGGAAATTTCTTGCTCGCCTAACGAAGTGGCGTCGTTCGCAAGTTTTTCAAGAGATTCTTTCTCTCCGTACCTCCTGATTGCGCTCGCATCTTCGTAGTTCTTGCTGTACGCGCAGGACACATATGCCTTGGCTTATGCCCGCAGTGCTTGTGCGGTAAAGGCTCTCGCGATCGCACAAGTCACAAGGTAGATCTCCCGCCATGCGACGGTGCTTAGATATACTGCGGTCAGAAAAAAAATTGCTGCTTGGGATTAAAAATACCGGCCTTGGGTGCTGACTCCCGTTCGCAACAATGTCAGTTTTTTTCTGGCTGGAGTATACATGTGCGTTTGATGCTCGCCGATACCTCCACAGATTTCAGCGCGGCCCTAAAAATCATTTCCGTATGTCTTTCTGCGCAATGCAGTCGATCGGGACCTTTGTGGACAATTCCGCACGGATAAAAAAACGGCGCGCCTCCTTGTTTTGCTGTCTAACGAGTAACCAAGGAACCACACTGTTCACTGACCATACAAGATGTTTCGTCTGGCGAATTTTCACTCACAAACAATCTGTGGCGCTTGCTTGCGACATGCAGCAAAAAGCACTGACAATGCGTGCCCCCTATCGGATCCTCCGGATCGGATCCTCTACATCGTCAGAGCAAAACAGCAGAAAAAACCTAGCGAGCATGCGCAAAGCCAAGACAGAGCAAAGGCTGTGCAGGCATGATTGTTTATACCAATTCGTTCCCCCTAGCAGCCGTTCATAAAAAATGGTACAAAACGTCCATCATGTCTGGCAAAGAATTTTTCCGTAGCGGAAGAACACAAAAAAGGGCTGTCAAGACTTGACAACCCTTTTTTGTGTTCTTTTGCCAAAGACCTCTCACCCAAAAACCTCACCCATGGACGCCGCGCACGGGCACGGGTGCAAAAAAAGTGCGATCTCCGTGAGCGCACACAATTCACCCGCAAGTGCCCAGAAATTCAGGGACATAGAGGGCAAAACTGTGCGCTTTTTCCTTCCTTGAGCCTTTATGCCGCAAGGCTTTGTCGCAGAGAGACTCACGACGGGCATGATGCCCCACACTTGCACCTAAAGATATTTCGGATAGAGAAGATTTCATCCGTCACGAGTGTACTCGCCATGCCGCAAGACGCCTACGGCATAACGATTGACTCGATTTTTGCCTGCTTCATATCCTGATTTTTTTTAAAAAATTTCTTGATACTATACTGTATCCGTTTATATTTTTTATAAAAAATATTATCCATTGATTAAAACATGTAGAGATGTTTATATATGAGTTTCTAGAATCACGCCTACGTATCATAGCAAAAAGCTGTTTTTTTTACAAAAACCTTCAATGCCTAGAAGGAGTACCTATGCCGTTTAGAAATTGCCTCTTTCTGTTGCTTGGCTTTTTTTTGCTCTGGGCAACAGAAAGTTATGGGGCTCAACTGCCCAAACCCTTGGTGCGTACCATGGTGGTGCAATCTCATGATATTGTGCCGGTGGTGGATTTTGTGGGCAAGACCACAGGATCGTTATCAGTACAAATTCGAGCACAAGTGGGTGGGATTCTGCGCAAGCGCAATTTCCAAGAAGGCGATCATGTAAAGAAAGGCGATGTACTCTTTGAAATTGCTCCTGAAGTATACCAGGCAAACTACGATCGGGCCAGGGCCAAGACCAATCAGGCCTTAGCTGTCTACGACAATGCCCAGCGTGAATGGAACAGAGTTCAAACGCTCTATAGCAAAAACGCCGTAAGCCAAAAAACCCGAGATCAAGTATTTGCTACGCTCAACAGCGCAAGGGCGGATCTTGAGGCCGCTCAAGCAAGCCAAAAAGACGCCAAGATTCAATTGGGCTATGCCTATGTGACGGCTCCTGTGGCTGGCTATACATCCAAGGAATACCAGACTGAAGGCAATCTCATCAGCACCTCTGGCGACAGCAGTTTACTTACGGAACTTGTACAGATGGATCCCATCTATGTTGAGTTTTCCCTCCCGAGTACGGACCTCTTGGAGCTGCGCCAATTGGTGACCAAGGGCTTTGCCACGTGGGGTGCCGAGCCGAAGGCGATGATTCGTTTTGCTGATGGCTCAGAGTACGAACACGAGGGACATATCAATTTCTTTGACCACAAGGTGGATCCCATAACCAGTGTAGTACGGGCCCGGGCCTCCTTTCCCAATGCCGAAGGCTTAATTCTGCCGGGACAGTTTGTGCGCATTGCCATTTCAGGTCCTGTGTTGACCAAGGCCATCGCCATTCCCCGATCCAGCATTCTTGAAACCCAGCAAGGGCCCATGGTCATCGTGGTGGA
Organism: Desulfovibrionaceae bacterium; assembly: GCA_017454105.1. Classification (GTDB taxonomy): domain Bacteria; phylum Desulfobacterota; class Desulfovibrionia; order Desulfovibrionales; family Desulfovibrionaceae; genus Desulfovibrio. Next base: position 23,490 of record JAFTDR010000285.1, read on the forward strand.
TGCTGAGAACAAAGCCACCTCTCGCAAGGTCAGCCTTCTTCTGAATATGGACGAAAACGCCATCATTGAGAAAGGCCTGAAAAACGGCGAAAGAATTGTCATTGAGGGTATTGGCAAAATCAGAGACGGCCAAATTGTGCAAGAAATACAGTAAGAGAGAATAGCATGACCAAGATGGGATTTTTTATACAGCGACCAGTGCTGGCCATGGTCATATCCCTCGCCATCACCCTCATAGGCGCTGTGGCCATACTCAATTTGCCAATTGAGCAATACCCCAACATGATCCCGGTCCAGGTGACTGTTTCTGCGAGCTACAACAGCGCCACAGCGGAAACCATCGCTGAAACTGTGGCCTCTCCCTTGGAGCAGCAGATCAACGGTGTGGACAACATGATCTACATGCAGTCCATAAGCTCAGGCAGTGGCACGATGGTGCTGAACGTGTACTTCGCTGTGGGCACAGATCCAGACCAGGCGACCATCAACGTGAACAACCGCGTCCAGATGGCCCTCTCCAGTCTTCCCCAGGAAGTGCAGCGCTTGGGGGTGCAGGTTGAAAAACAATCCCCCTCCATATTGCAACTTGTCAGTATCACCTCCCCTGGCAATCGCTACGACACCTTGTATTTGAGTAACTACGCCCTGCTCTATATCCAAGATGAATTAAAACGCTTGCCTGGTGTCGGGAAAGTCTCGATTTTTGGTGCCCGAGACTATTCTATGCGCATCTGGCTTAAGCCCGATCGTATGGCCATGTTGGGCATCACGCCGGATGACATTGCCCAAGCGGTTAATGGGCAGAATGCCCAATTTGCAACAGGTCGCGCTGGGGACTATCCCATGAAGGATCCTGTGAGCATGACCTGGCAGTTCACAACCAAGGGCCGCTTAACCTCAGTGGAAGACTTTGAAAACATCATTGTGCGCTCAAACGAAACAGGCGATATCCTGCGACTCAAGGATGTCGCCAGAGTGGAACTGGGAGGCAAAGACTATAGCGTCTTGGGCCAAACAAACGGTATTGCCTCTCAGCCGATTGGCATCTACCTCGCCCCAGGAGCCAATGCCTTAGCCACTGCTCAGCTGGTCAAAGACACCATGAATGAGCTCGCAAAAAGCTTTCCCGAAGGCGTAGGCTATTCCATCCCCTTTGATATCACTACCTTTGTCGAGGTGTCTGTTCACGAGGTGATCCACACCCTCTTTGAAGCTATAGTTCTTGTCTTCTGCGTGGTCTTTCTCTTTTTGCAAAATTGGCGAGCAACCCTCATTCCCTGCCTGGCAGTGCCTGTCTCCATTGTGGGTACCTTTGCCGGCATGTATGCCCTGGGCTTTTCAATTAATACCTTAACCCTCTTTGGTATGGTGCTGGCCATTGGTATTGTGGTGGACGACGCCATTGTGGTGCTGGAAAATGTCGAACGCATTATGGAGAGCGAAGGCGTTGACATCTACGAGGCCACCAACAAAACCATGCAAGAAGTCACAGGCCCAGTCATTGCCATTGTGCTTGTACTTTGCTCGGTCTTTATTCCTGTGGCCTTTCTGGGTGGTCTGGCTGGTCAGATGTACCGCCAATTTGCCATCACCATTGCCATCTCTGTCAGTATTTCAGGGCTGGTTGCCCTCTCCTTTACCCCAGCTCTGTGCATCCTGCTCTTAAAGCCCAGAAAACCAAGCACGAATCCTCTCTTTGTGGCCTTTAACAACTTCTTTGCCAAACTCACCACTGGCTTTACCGCCTTATCCAAAAAAGTACTCTTTGCCACAGCCCATGCCTGCGCAATCTTTGTGATGCTGATTCTGGCTATTTACTTTTTCTTTACCCATACGCCCACAGGTCTTGTCCCCGACGAAGATCAAGGCTATATCCTGGCTTCCTATGTGCTGCCTGAAGGAGCCTCCCTCTCCCGCACACTGGACTTTAGCAAGAGCATGGAAGAAAAGCTCACTCACAATCCTCTGGTGCGAGATGTCTTGACCATGGTGGGTATGGATATTCTCTCGGGCGTGGCCAAGACCAACTCTGCCACAGCCTTTATCATGCTCAAAGACTGGTCAGAACGGAAGGGAGAGGGCATGTCGGCTGCTGATGTGGCCAACGCCACTATGGCCTATGGGGCCACCCTCACAGATGGCTATGCCTTGGCCTTTACTCCGCCAGCCATCACCGGCATGAGCAATACCGGTGGTTTTGAAGGCTATATTCAAAGCCGAAGTGGAGCCTCAGAGCAAAGACTCTACCAGGTCACCCAGGAATTCATTGCCAAATGCGCCAAACGACCTGAACTCGGCGGAGTTGCAAGCACCTTCGATGTCTCAAACCCACAGATTCATTTGGAGCTGGATCGCGAACAGGCCCGAGCCTTAGGGGTGAACGTTTCTGATGTCTTTACCACCCTTGGGGCCATGTTTGGCGTAACCTATATCAATGACATCACCCTCTATGGCCGCACCTATAGCGTACGCATGCAAGCCGATGCGCAATACCGCGCCCACCCAGAAGACATGCATGAAATCTATGTGCGCAACAATCGAGGCGGCATGGTGCCCTTAGTGAGCATGCTCACCATGAAAACCTCCATTGGCTCTCAGGCCTTGGAACACTTCAATGGCTTAAAAGCCGCCAAGATTATGGGCGCCCCAAGCGACGGCTACAGCTCTGGTCAAGCTCTGCAAGCGTTAAAAGAAGTTGCTCAGGAATTGCCCGAAGGCTTTACGCTTGCCTGGTCTGGACAATCCTTCCAAGAACAACAAAGCAGTGGCTCCACAGCCTTAGTCTTCTCCCTCGCGTTGATTATGGTCTTTATGGTACTAGCCGGCCAATACGAGAGCTGGTCCTTACCCCTGGCCGTACTCATTGCCGTGCCCTTTGCCATCTTTGGCGCCTTCTTGGCCAACACCCTCCGCGGCTATGCCAATGATACCTATTTTCAGGTGGCCTTGATCACCTTGGTTGGCTTAGGCGCCAAAAATGCCATTCTCATCGTGGAATTTGCCATTGAACAGTACAAAGCAGGCTTGAGTGCTGCTGAAGCTGCCCTGACCGCTGCTAGACTGCGCTTTAGACCCGTGATCATGACCTCACTTGCCTTTATCTTAGGCTGCCTGCCCCTGGCTGTAAGCTCTGGCGCTGGAGCGAATAGCCGCCATGCCATTGGCACAGCTGTGGTGGGCGGCATGCTGGCTGCCACTATTCTAGCCCCCATCTTTGTGCCCTTCTTCTTCCGCATCGTGGTCGAACTGCAGGAACGCTTTAAGAAAAGCAAGAAAAAATCCATGGCTGAGCTAAAAATCAATACATAACTTTTCTCGTACCTGTGCCCGCGACGGCTGAAATCTTCATTCCCAACTTCTTTAAGGAAGTACGAGGTTCCGCCGTTGACGAAAGCAAAACAAGTATATACAGCCCCCCTGCCATTGTTTGCCGCCATGGCCTTGGGCGAGACTCAGCTTGCGTCATAATTTTCCCTGGACAGAAATGTGCCGGCCCACGGGGCTCTCTTCGTATCGCGGGAAGAATCATTCTGACGATGAGTTGAGCAGAGTGCTGGCAAGAGAATAGAGGCAAAAAGGAATACAAATGCCGCATAGAATGCGGGTTGTACGCGACAGATTGGATCTTTTGTGCCACAAAACACTTCGAAGGCACCTAATCGAGTCGCACCGGGCTATGCGGCGCAAGACAAAACACACAAAGCACATCATCAAAATATCCCTCTCCACCGCTTGGGCCCCCAGAGAAGTCGCACAGGCCGAACTCTTTTTGGCCCAAAACGACTTCTTGATTGGGCTTGTTCTCGACGTACACTGTACTCTACCCCTTTAGCATAGTAAGCGGAGACGCGCGTATGCAACGCTTTTTCTTTGTCGGCAATCGTCGTTTTGTCCTGCAAGCCCTGCTTGAGATGCACGTTCCGCTCGCTGGTATCGGAGTCGTCTCTGGCAGCCATCTCGCGAACGACATAGACCAAGGCACTCTTGGCCCAATTGAGGCCCCCATCTTCCCAGTACACTCCAAAGCGGACCTTCTGACCATCCTTGCGCAGACACCCTTTGAGGTTCTGGTCTCCAATGGCTGCCCCTATATCCTGCCAATCGCGGATCTGCCAAAAGCAACCTACGTAAACATCCACCCCTCTCTCTTACCGGATCTTAGGGGCTACGACCCGGTAATCGGGGCCATTCTCTTCGGTAAAGACGCAGGAGCAACCTGCCATCTTATGGACGAAGGCATTGACACAGGCGCAATCATAGCCCAAGTGAAAATCCCCATAACTGACGATCTCGATGTCGTGACCCTCTACCAATTGAGCTTTGTCGCGGAACGCCAAGTCTTTAGTGCTGCCTATGCGCGCAATTTTACGCCCTCCCACCCACAAATAGTGACAGGCAAGGAGCAAAGCTATCGCCGCAGGGCAGAAGATATGCAGATCAGTTTTCGAGAACCAAATGACGTGATCTTGCGCAAGGTCAAGGCCTTTAACAATGCAAAGATCGGCTGCACCTTTACCTGCCAGGGGGAAAGCTATCGCGTCTTTGCCGCAAGGCGCATGGACAATCCCTTTTTGCGCGACCTTGTCCTCAGTTTCCCAGAAGGCCACATTGCCTTAAGTATCGAAGGATCCATCTTTTTCCACAAGGACGGCGAGGTACTTCGCTTTAGCCAAATTCGCGCAGAACACGGCAAAACATTAGCCCCTAACGACGTCCTCTTTTAGCGCATATACTTTTTGCTTGCGCGATCGCAGCACGCTTGAGAGCAAGCCCCTTGCTACGAGGAGTACACGCGTTCCAACGCAAGAACTCACCATTTCGACAGGTCCCGTAAGACTCGAAGGAGAAAACAGGAGCGCGGCCAAATACGGCCTAACGAAGTGCCAGGACACGCTCAGGGCAGGAGAATGTAGTCCATGTGCCAGGACACGCTGCAAACTTCTTGAGAGTGTTTCTTTTGCCTGCGAGCGGCACTCTCCTTGCCATAGAATGGAGAAGACGGACGTCGTCGACGCAGGCTTTGGTACGCGAGAAGCGCGAATGCACTTCCACCCGTGTTTTGCACAGATCGTAACGGAGCAATCACGGCCGTGTCCCCGCGATTTCGGCCAAACGGTAACCCCGTAGGGGGCTATTCTACGAAACCTTGCGAAGCACCCAAAAACCAAGCGTTTTTAGTCGCGTTACAGTTCTTCAGGGCATCCTTGCTTCCTTTTCGCGCAGAAGCTATGGGATGCCCTGCATCGCGAGGATTTCTGCTTCAACTCGCTTGTATCAGTACACGCGGAAACTTGAGAAGAGATACCCTGACGCATACCTTTGCGCAGGTTCTGCTGCTTGTACTGCTGCGTTTGAAATATGTTCCACAAAATATTATTTTTTCTGACACTGCCTATAGAGAAAGTGGCACAATGTACTTCAGCCTTCTTTCGTTCTCGAGAAAGGCATCGGTAAAAAAAAGGTGGGGCAGACTCGCCACCCCCTGAATTTTATAGAATGTCATTGAAAAGCGACACTCGGTACATATCTTCACGCTTTTTTAAGCCACATCTCTATCCTTTTCCAGAACCCACTCTATAGTTTCTTGATGTATAGGGCTCTTGGGGCGGAGATATATATTTTTGATATTTTTCTTATCTTCAGTTGCGGTAATAACAACCCAATCATCAAAATATTTAAAAATTTTATTATAATTTTTAAATAAATAATTCATAGGAAATTCAGCAGAAATCAATTTATTTTTTACTTCATTCGGATCGAATTAATTCTCTGTAAGGTGTTGACTGAAAAGAGCATCTCTTTTAATATATTGTTCAAACATATGCTTGATTATAAGCCGCTCAAGTGCTTCTATAAAATCAAATTCAAATCCTTCTGAATTAAGATTTTTCTCAATGACTTCAAGCGGGATTTTAATCCGAAATGGACCCGGTATAACGTAGTACCATACTTTATCAGAATCATAAAAATAGCCATAATCAATAAAGTTAATTTTGCTGAATATCTCTCGTTCTGTAGTTCCCACATAATGATTTTTGTGTGTCAAGCTATGTGTATAAAACAAAGGGAATCCTCCACGTTCACTCCCAGGTCTTCCCAGACTCTCGAGCTGGCCTAACTCAAAGAGATACTTTATAAGGGCGTCATCCTGAGTATTATACCATTCCAATAATCTAGCACCAACACTTTGAAAATACCCCCCATTTCCAGACCAGCCATATTGCACATATTTGGGTCCTGAATCCGTGAGCTCTAAACTTAAACCTTTCCTTTATATACCCAAACGTGGGTAATTTTCCCAAATCCACTTTGGGACAGGTGGTTTATATTAATTTAACGAAATTCTAAATATTTTTTTAAAAAATATATAAAGTTTTTACATTTTTTGAACTACGGACGCAATACTCCTAATATTTGCTAAAATTTAATTATAGTTTACAAAATAATATAAAATATTTGTATTATGTCATATAAAATAATTTCTTAAAAACAGAAAAATATTGAAAATTTCTGCTAAAAATTATTGTTAGTTTTCTTGCATGTTTTACCAGTTTACAAGATATGTTTATTAGTTTTTTAAAATTGTTGATATCCTTATTCTCTCAGTAGTTTCATTCTTTTTGTGCTGAAATTTTTTCTCTACACGCAAGGATACATCAGATATTAATCTTAAAATATTATAGTTAATTACTGCAAGAGCTAATAGCAATCGATTTGTCTTAAAGTACTTACTAGGCAGTAACTCCATCTTCATATCTGTCTTTATTTCACTATGATACTATTCACTAGTCGCATGTTGTCGGTATGCATCAATACATTCACAAACGTATCTACTTTTATCATTACAAACTTTACCAGATTGATCTAATACTTAAATATTAGTCCAATATGATGCTATTTTATACTCAAAATTTTTCTCATGTCCAAAATTAGGATCGTTAGGGTCAGTTATATAATTAATTTTGTTACCGTCTTTATCTAAAATTTTTTCTGAGATATCGTAAATACACTGAACCCTATCATTTCTATAATTACTCGGTTTTTTTTCATCAATGACACATCTATAGTGTCTTTCATTAGGTTCTTCTTTATAAATTACCGGTTCAGCAATCTGCTTAACGTACCTTACATACTCAAAATCTTTTTCTTGTCTCCTATTTCTAGCTATAATATAGTTTACTCCTTTCTCTTCGCACAATTTTATAAATTTTGAATCATCGTGACCTGAATCTACTCTAACAAGCACTTCATTTAGTGGGATAAGAGCTTTTTCAACTATATTAAAACATCTACCTAAAAATTCAATTGCACCGTTCTCCGAATGCTGACTTCCAGGTCTTAGATCGTATGCAAGGCCATAATGCCCAATATATCCGAATATTGGGGCATATTACGGTTCTACTGGTTGATTGCAATAGACTGGGGGAGTTTATGGCAGAGAGGCCAGATACTCTCACAGTGCGGGATCGCCACTCATTGCAATCAACTTCTCGAATTGTAATACCCTTCAAAGCCTTTATACGTCCAAGATATCCCCTCTTTTTTTACTTTTGGATTGCAAAATGGTGAAACATCTATATCTAGAACATAGTATTCTTTGTTTCCATAAATTTCTTTTTTGATATTTGCTTTTTTCAAAATTTCTACTGTCGATCTATCTATTGCATCGAGTACGCCATCTTGTTTCGCAATATAATTTAATTTTTGCCTAAGCGTTTCCTGTGAAATAGTAGCCCCAAGTAAGTCTGTAAATAAACTGTTAGAATTTAGAGAACGAATGTCCTCATAGTTAGTTAACGCCAATCCTTGTTTAATTGCTTCAGCTTTTAAAACTGTAGCGAATAAAATTGCATCAGATCTTAACGTATGTTCTTTTAAAAAATCGTTAGAAAATATTTCTAATCCTGTCATATATTTTTCAAATAGTGTAATACCAGCATTATCTATAAAATTTTCTCTTGTTTGACGCAGCAATGTTTTCATATTACAAATCTACATTTTTTGTTAATTAAATAGTGATTTTTTATTGAACAATTTATTAATTGGTGCAATAACAAGAAAAATTGACTTGGGTGAAGATGTGAGGAGTGCGTGATCGCCCTGAACCTCCCATGAAATCTTGACTTTCTTGCTCCGTCTCAATTTTTGGAGAAATAGCTCACGGAAGCAGG
>JAFTDR010000026.1 GCA_017454105.1 Desulfovibrionaceae bacterium
AAGGTAACCTTTCTTGGGCGGTGCCAGCCTACGCGGTGACCGTTTAGTGTGTTCAGACACCATGAACGCGACGCTTCAGCGGCGAGAACCGCCTCCTCGATATCGCTGCAAAGAATATGCCGCTCCTCAAGCTGCCTCTGCAGGGTTTGTTCAAGACGGATACAGGATGCGTCTTGAACGTCCAGTCTGTAGGTGTCCCCAAGACGAAGCCAAGGCTGCGTCTGTTCTTCGTACAGTTTGCCCCCTTCTCTTAAAAGCGCCTCCCGCAGCCGAACGCGTTGGCAACGCCGCTGGGCAAGGCCTGGAGCCGGTGTATCTGCGCGCGGGGCAGGCACGTGTGGCATAAGCAGATCAAGGATATGCCAGCACGCTGTGCCGCTTGCGACAAAACGATCGCGGCACATGCTGCAGGACGCAAGAGCTGGATTAGGCAATTGCGCTGCCCGAGATCGCGCCATGGCATCTGCCGTGTCCGCCTGGGCGCACCACACAAGGCCGCCGTAGCCACAGCATCCTGTTGTCTCACGACCTAAAGCGGGCTCGTCGATCTGCCGACCGGCCTTTCTGGCCAAATTCCGAACAGCATCCTGCCAAATCCGGTCATGGCGCGCTGCGCAGGGATCGTGAATCGAGAAGAGGTGCGGCAGCAAAGCGTCTGGAGATGCTGGCGTTCCGCTCAAGCCAAGGGCTAAGAGGCTTGCAAGCTCAGAAGATGTGTAGCTATCCAGTATTTCCCACACAGATTGCGCCGGAATCTCTGGCAGGGCTTCCCGAAACGCGGCAAGACACGAGGCGCAGGCTGTCAGCACACGGGGTCTACCGACCTCCTCCCACACGCGCAAAAGACGCTCGGTATGCGCACGGAATAGCTCTCTTTGGCCTGCCCAGTACGCCGGCTGCCCGCAGCAGGACAAAACAAGCGCAAGACCGCCCGCTCTTCTCTTGCTATCGCAAGTACGCCAAAGGTGCTTGGCTAACCACGAAAAAAGAGCCACAAGCTGTTCCCCGCGCGATGCGCTCAGCTGACATCCAGGAAAAAAAAGCCAGGCGTGCTTTTCACCTGTACGTAATCGCGGATCGCGCAGAAGCAGGAAGGCTTCAGCTCCAGAGGCCTGTTCCATATCCTCAAGGGCGAATTCATGCGCTGAGGGGGGCATAGCCCCCTTGGCTACCAGATCCTCGCGCGCCGCAAGACAGAGCTCAGCCATGGAAAAATGTTCAGGACAGAGTTCCTCGCACTGACCGCACAGAGCGCAGCCGTTTATGACGGCATTGGCCGCATGGATACCCTTGACAATCGTCGCGTTATTGTGAATCTGCCGCGCATAGGTGCGCGGATAGGCTCCGTGTTTTTGCAGATGCGCGCAATTGCGCACACACTGCAGGCAATCGCAGAAAAGACAGCGTTGGGCCTCTTGCGCTGCTTCTTCCTGCGTGTAGAGGCCAGCCGGCTCAATCCGGGGAACATAAGGCACCCCGCGCCTGTCTGTGTGCAGAGGCTTATGGCTTTTGTTGCGCACAGCTGTGAGCGATAGCCCCCCTGCAAGGCGCTCCATAGTCTGCGCGGCATACCGGCCTTGCCCAGCCTCGCGGGACGAAGACGCGTATGTGTGCCCTGTGGGTGTCACTTGGGGCCACCCTGCACAGCACAAGGATCCTTTAGCGCGCAGGGTCATTGGATCAACGGCATCCTGCCCTGGATCCAGTGAGGCGCAGACGCTGACATCGAGAAGCACAGCAGCGTATTCTTCCTGAACCTGAGCCAGAAAGTCCGGCGTTGCCTGGCAGGCTGTGAAGGTGACCTTGCGCTGTTCAAGAACTGCCCTGTCGGCTGCAAAAGCGGCCCTACCCTCCTGTGTCGCCAATATGGGATAGCGGGCAGTCAGAGATGCGGCACAGTCCGCTGCACAATCTTCATAAAAAAGCGTCACAGGATAGGCTTTTCGGGCAAGATCCCAGGCGGCGACAAAGCCGGCAAGACCCGCCCCAACTATTGCCATGCGAAAACGCTTGGCCGGCATGGGCAAAAAACGTGAGGTAGGCAAAGCCTGCGCCATGCAGGCGCGCTCAAGCTCATGCAGAGCGAGGGATCCGCCGAAATCACGCCGTAGACAAAAATCCTCGCAAGGATGATCGCAGAGCAAAACCATGGTTGCGGGCAGGGGGATGTGGGTGGTAAGGACTGCGCGCGCAGCCGCACATCCCGCAGCTGTTCCCAGCGCCATATTGCGCAAAAAAAGACGGCAGTCGAGCGAAAAAGGACAGGCTTCCTGACATTTTGGCGGACTTTCCTGCGTGCATTGCGCTTCATACCGCCGCAGACTGCTCTGGTCTAAACTCATACCCTTACGGATATCAGAGGGCGCATTGGTCTTTTCGAGCATGGCGGACTCCGTAACGGCGCATGAAGCTCTTGGGCAAGAGCTTCATGCGCCGTTTTTTTGTGCAAGGCTATTTCGGCATTGCTTCTAAAACCTTCTCTGGACGGGCAGGCAGATGACGGATGCGCGCACCACAGGCATTATAAATGGCATTGATAATGGCAGGATGCGGAGCCGTCAAAGGCAGTTCACCAACACCCGATGCGCCAAAAGGCCCATCCTTGCGCGCTGTCTGCACATAGACGATTTCCATGTCATCGGGAATCATCGTGCTGTCCGGCACACCGGCACCGGCCAAGGTACTGTGCTTTTTGAGATCCTCGTAGTCTTCGCTCAAAGCAAGGCCCACTCCTTGCGCCATGCCGCCGTAAATCTGCCCGTCAACAATGAGCTTGTTGTTGACCTTGCCAATATCGGCAACGCACACAAGTTTTTCGACCGTCGTCTTGCCCGTTGCGACTTCAACAGCGACTTCCGCAAGGAAGAGACCGTACATGTAGCAGGCAAAAGGCGCGCCTTGTCCTTTTTCGTCACAGTTTGTCGCTGGCGCCGTCCACTTGCCGTCGTACCGCAAAGGTTTATGAGCAGCCTTCATTTCCTCGTAGGTGTAGAAACCGCCGCCTTCTTTCTTCATCCCTTGAACCAGAAGCTCACAGGCAACGCGCGTGGCATTGCCTGTGACAACTTGCGAGCGGGAGCCGCCAGCAGGACCGGAATTGGGGGTTTTGCTTGTGTCGTTCATCACAAGATGAATATTCTCTGGGGCAATACCGAGAGGACGGAGGGCCTCATGCGCTGTGCCGAGCGTTCCGGCATCCGCTCCCTGTCCGTGATCTTCCCAACAGTTGCCGACTGTCACGGATCCGTCGGGATTGAGTTCTGCCCAGGCCTCGGATGTGTCAGGACCGTCAAGGCCTGCGCCGTACACGCCAAGCGCTATGCCCACACCGCGTTTCACAGTTGCCGTAGACGCTTCTTTTACGTGTTTCTTGGATGCTTCGTAATAGGGACGCAAGGCGGCAAACATCTCCGGCAGACTCATGACCTCGGGTACCTGGCCTGAGGGATTGGTGTCGCCCTCGCGGTAGCAGTTGAGTTCCCGAAGATCAAAGGGATCCATGCCCAGCTTTTCCGCCAGTTCGTCCATCAGCACTTCAGAGGGAAATTCGGATTCAGGCGCACCGTACCCGCGGAACGCGGCACCCCAGCAATGGTTGGTGGCAACGGTGCGGCCGTGACCACGGATATTGGCGATACCATAGCCTGCGGCAATGTACTGAGCGCCGCGCAGCGTAAGCAAGTCGCCAAATTCGGAATACGGGCCGTGATCCACTGTCCAGTCCGATTCCATGGCAAGAATCTTGCCCTTTTTATTGGCCGCATAGCGCAGGGTCGTCCAGAACGGTGAGCGCTTGCCTGTGTAATTCTGCTGCTGCTCGTAATTATAGCGCAGATGGCACGGACGCCCTGTGGCCATGACGGCAACGCCGATCAGAGCCTCCATTGTTGGGCTGAATTTGTACCCGAAGGTGCCACCGGCCGTATTTTGCACCATAACGAGATCTTTCGGGAAATCCAGACCAAGACCTGGAGCAATCATGAGCGCGTGGAGATGGAGACCGATGGATTTAGAGTGGATAACAACCTGTCCCTGCTCGTTGATATAGCCGTAGCCAACATCGGGCTCGATTGGCAAATGCGGCTGACGCTGGGTGTAGTAGCTGCCTTCAACTACGACATTTTCAGGATCATCGAAGAAGGGTTTTGTATCCGCGCCTTTTTCTTCGAACTGATCGTAGTAGACATTGGGTGTTCCGGGATGAATCTCAATTGCGTCCGGAGCCATGGCCTCAGGCGCGCTCATGTATTCGGGCAAAAGTTCAAGATCAAAATGAACTTTCTCCGCAGCCTCACGGGCATGGCGCTCGGTGTCGGCGCAGACAAGGGCCAGCGCATCGCCATACTGGAAGACCTTGGTGTCGTTCAAAATGGGACGCTCCCAGCCGTCACCCTTGTTTGTCGCAAAGGTGATAAGACCTGTGATGCGGTTCTTCCCCTTGACATCCTTGTGGGTCAAAACCCGATACACACCAGGCATCTTTTCCGCTTCAGAAGTGTCGATGCCCTTGATTAAGGCATGAGAAACCTTGGCCTGGGCAATTGCCAGATGCAGCGTGTTTGGCGGCATACGCAGGGCCGCGTCCGCGCCAAATTCCGCAGCGCCTGTCACCTTGGCCAGGGCGCTTGGACGAGGACGCGATGTTCCCCAGACCTTGCCGTCAGCTGGTTCCTTGTAGGTGATGTCGTCCATGGTCTTTTCGCCGCGCAAAACAGCGGCTGCGTCCATAACCGCATCAACCAAGGGTTTATAGCCTGTGCAGCGGCAAATGTTGTGGTGCTTTTTAAACCACGCGCGCACATCCTCCCTGCTGGGCTTTGAGTTCTCATCGAGCAGGGCCTTGGCTGAGACAATAAAACCAGGCGTGCAGAATCCGCATTGCGCGGCACCGTGAAAGATCCAGGCTTTCTGCAGAGGATGCAATGCTTCTGCAGTGCCTATGCCCTCAAGCGTGGTGACAGCGGCGTTTTCGGGCACGCGGGCCATTTTTACGATGCAGGAACGTGTTACAGCTCCGTTCAAAAGAACAGTGCAGGCCCCGCACTGCCCTTTGCCACAGCCCACCTTAACGCTGGTAATCTGTAACTGGCCACGCAAAACGTCTGCCAGGCTGTCAGCGGGATCCACCAAAACGCGTCTTGGAATTCCGTTGATAATGAGGTTTTTGGTCTGCATAGACTCGAAAATCTCCTTCGTAAAAATGCGTGCGAGGACAGTTGAGCCTCACCTATTGTAAGGCCTTTGTCCAAAGAGTAGAGGGGGAACGAAGCATTGTTTTAGTATACTGCGGCAAAAAAGGTCGCCAAAAAAACAAACCCACGTACTCTTGAGGTATTTCTTTTCTGGCCCAAGTATACGAGAGAGGCAAGCGCCGCCAATACACAATACGCGTGTCCAGTCATAAACATTCCAGCAAATCTGGACACTTCCGAACACAAACAAGGACCTCTGCACAGAAAGACGCAGAGAAGTTCAGCCCTTGATTCTTGTATACACCAATTTAGGAATTTGTGATACTGTTCTTTTCTGACAATCAGCCAGCACGAGCTTTAGAGTGGAGTACGCGGGGCGGATCATTTGACAGGCGAGGTACGCGCAGCCCTTTTCCAGACCAAGACTGCCGTGTAGCGCGACAATCGCAAAACTCAAAAGACCATCTGCGGCCGCTCTTACAGAAGGCCTGATGGGCGAGAGCCCAGAAATGCTTCGGCATAGGTGGTGGGCACACGCTGCTTTTTGCTCCAAAACTGCCTGCAAGGCCGTTGTATGACGGTCAAATCCCAGGCCTTCCGAAAGACAAGAGGCCTGGGCTTGATGTCCTATACGCTCTGTATCGTCCGAGGCAATGCTTTCTCTGTGACACGTAGCCTTGTGTCAAGAAAACCAGAACCTTGCAAAAAAAAACGAGGAGTATCGACCATGCTGCGACGTGATTTTCTGAAGTTTCAGGTGGCTTTGGGGGCTGCGGCGCTGTCCGGTTTTCCCTCTCTGCTCTCCGCTCAGACCCGGCCTGATCTTGTTGTCGCAAAGGGTGGACCGGGTCCGGCCACACGCACGGCAGTGGACGCGCTGGGCGGCATGTCAGCCTTTGTGCGGCGCGGACAAAAGGTGGTCATTAAGCCCAATATGAGTTTTTCAGCATCAGTGGGCCGGGCCGTCACCACGCACCCTGATGTTGTCCGGGAATTGATGGTTCTCTGTCTCGAAGCAGGCGCCTCGTCCGTTCGGGTGCTGGATCACGCATTCCGCGACGGAAAACAGCCCCTGGAGTATTCCGGCATTCTCCCAGCCTGTGAAGCTGTCCTACCCGGCTGCTGCCACAATCTGACCCGCAGCCGGCACTACAGTCAGTTCAATCTGAGCAATGCCAAGGACATGCGCGCAAACGCCGTAATGACCGACGTGCTTGACGCCGACGTCCTCATCGCATGCCCTGTTGCGAAATCGCACTCCTCAACAGGCGTGAGTCTCTCCCTTAAAGGCCAGATGGGCCTTATTCTTGACCGGGGCTGCATGCACGGACACTATGATCTCGACACATCCATTGTGGATCTGGCCTCTGCCCTTAAGCCCGCTCTGTCAATCATCGACGCAAGCCGTGTCTTAAGCACCAATGGCCCCTACGGACCAGGCAAAGTTCTCACTCCTGGTGAAATCATCGCCTCAGCCGACCCTGTGGCCGCAGACGCGCTCGCCGTGTCCTCCTATACCTGGTATGGCCGAAGCATTAAGCCCCGCCAGGTTGCGCATATCGCCCAAGCGCACGCCCGCGGGCTTGGCCGGATGGATGTCGAAAACCTAAACGTGCTTCGCCTGAGTCTGTAGTCATGCGCCGTGTGACAATCTGGCGACGCTTGGTCCAGGGCGCAAGCCTCACAGTGTTCTGTCTCATACTTTGCCAGGCAGGGGCAAGCGGAGTACTTACAACGGCCGGAAGCTTCTTTCTTAGCCTTGATCCTCTGGCGGGCTTGGCTGTGCCGCTTTCCACAAAGGCCTGGATAGCTGCTCTCTGGCCAGTCCTGCTTGTCTATGTGAGTGCCATCGTTTTTGGACGCGTCTTCTGCGGCTGGATCTGTCCTATGGGAGCAACGCTGGATGCCGTAGGTCCCATCGCGCGGCTTGGACACAAAACAAAACAGAGAGCAGCTCGGCGTCCGCGTCTTGTGAAGTACCTTGTGCTTGCCACAGTCATCCTTGCGGCCATCTTTGGCGTAAACATGGCCTATTGGGCCAGTCCTCTGCCGCTCACAGCGCGGCTCTATGGACTTGTCCTCCTTCCCCTGGCCGAAGGAGCCATAGACAGCGTGCTGCCTCAGCTCACCGTATTTGCGGAGTTTTGGGGTTCAGACGCTCTGCGCTACGTAGAAATTGAGACACATGCCTTTGCCACAGCCTGGTTTGTGGCTCTATTTTGGGCAGGGTGCCTTGCGCTTGAACGCATAACCCCGCGTTTCTGGTGCCGGTATCTCTGCCCGGCAGGGGCACTCCTGGGATTACTTGCGCACTGGGCGCTGTGGCGGCGCCGCGCCGATTCTTGTGTCGGCTGCGGGGCATGCGCTCAAAGCTGCCCAAGCGGCATCTGTCGCGATATGGCTGCGCACACACAAGTGAGTGAATGTCTGGCCTGTTTCAATTGCGTGCAGCACTGCCCGCACGGGGCCGTCCGCTTCGGCTTTGCCGGCACAGCGCAGGCTAAGCCGAGTCTTTTGCCATCACGTCGCGCCTTTTGCGGCATCTTGACTTTCGGAACTGTGGCCGGTTTTGCGGCTCAGGCTGCCGGGGAAGAGTGTCGTCCAGCACTGCGTCCGCCAGGCAGCGTGCCAGAAAACAAATTCCTGGATCTCTGCCTGCGCTGTGGCGCCTGCCTGCGGGCCTGTCCCACAGGCGGCCTGCAGGCTCTCTGGCTTGAGAACGGCTTTGCCGCAATGTTCAGCCCGCGCCTGGACCCGCGTTCTGGGCCATGCCGACCGGAATGCACGGCCTGCGGGCAGATCTGCCCAAGCAAGGCTATTTTGCCCCTCTCACCCAAAGAAAAGCCGTATATCAAAATTGGCACGGCTGCCATTGACCGCACGATCTGTCTTGCCTGGGCTGAAAACAAACGCTGCATGGTTTGCAAGGAAAACTGTCCCTATGACGCCATTGACGTTGAAGTTCAGGACGGACGAGCCGCCCCTGTCCCGCATATCCATCCCGATCGCTGCTATGGCTGCGGCTATTGCGAAAAATACTGCCCTACCCCGCATCCTGCCGTCAGAGTAGCGCCGCAAGGAGCCGTGCGCCCAGAATCACAGGAGAGCATCGCAAAGGTCACAGCGCGTGGCGAGACAATTCATGGCCCCAAAAAGATGGAGCCATCATCGTCCATACCGACTGGCGCACCGCCAGGATTTTTGGAGTAGAGAACCGCACTGTGGCTCGCCTCACAAAAAGAGAGACTGCGAAAATTCACCGTACATTTCCACCAGACGAAGATAGCGGCTGGTGAGAGAGCCACAGTCCTTCTGCTCTTTGAGCGCAAAACAGGCCTTTTGGCTCAAACAGATCTGTTTATAGCCAAATCGCCCAAGTACACCAGGCTTTTCGTCTCACTGCAATCAGCGCGCAGACACCGAACTTCATAGTATACTTGGGCCAAAAAAAGTGACTATGCGAGGATGCCTGAGGTTCACAAAACAAATCACAGAACAAGGGACTTCGTAGCCAAGTAGGCCTCAATGGGGGGATGCGCCTTGCAAACGATTCTCCTGCCCTCCCTAAAGACTGGATGCGCCTCGCAGAGCCTCTTTTTGACGTGCAAAGGGCGCAACGGAGAGAAAATCCCGCGTGTTCGGATTGGCAGACTATCGCGCAAGCTCTCAATTTCGCACGGAGCTACTGACAGCCAAGATGCCCAGCATAGCGAAGATTTCAGCTTCAACTCGGTCCGTACACGCGGAAACTCACGCTCGTACACTGCGGTCAGAAAAAAAGTTGTCGCTTTGAGTTGAAAATACCGACTTGATGCCGCCGATCACAAAATGTCAGTTTGTTTCCGGCTGCAGCTGCCTTTGCGCAAAGCTTTAGGCGCTGCTTGCGAAAAACATATCTCAGTCCCATTCTGCCGCGCACTCGTTTTGGGAATTTTTTCCGCGTGTACGGATTGGCAGACTATCGCTTACGCTCTCGAACCACAAAGAACCAGGCTTTGCTGTCGCTATACAGCTCTTCTGGACTCCTCACATCCTTTTTGTACGTCGCTCATCTGACATACGCCAAGATGCTCTGTATCGCGAGGATTTCAGCTGTAACTCGCAGGGATTGG
The DNA here is from genome assembly GCA_017454105.1 of Desulfovibrionaceae bacterium. GTDB lineage: Bacteria > Desulfobacterota > Desulfovibrionia > Desulfovibrionales > Desulfovibrionaceae > Desulfovibrio. The sequence goes on from JAFTDR010000026.1 coordinate 9,305, forward strand.
CCGATAGTATTGTAATCCGTACACGCGGGATTTTTTGACTATTCCAATCTCACACCTTCTGCACCGGGCTTTGAATTTCACCGCACAAGAGACAGTGTACCCTATTGGAACAAAGGAATAAACTCGCCATAGCCTGCACTCTCCATTTCCTTAAAAGGAATAAAACGGAGAGACGCACTGTTAATGCAATAGCGAAGGCCTCCTGTTTTCTTAGGACCATCGTCAAAGACGTGCCCTAAGTGTGAGTTACCAACGCGGCTGCGTACTTCTGTCCGCAGCATGCCGTAACTTGTATCTGTTTTTTCTTGAATAACTTCAGGGCTAATTGGTTTAGTGAAACTTGGCCAGCCAGTTCCTGATTCAAATTTATCTGTAGAGAGAAAAAGTGGCTCACCTGTTACTATATCAACATAAATCCCCTTTTCCTTCATATTCCATAATTTTCCTGTAAAAGCCAGCTCAGTAGCACCATTTTGTGTGACATTATATTCAATTGCACTGAGCTTTGACTTAAGGGTATCCTTGTCAGGCTTTGAGTATTTTTTAGGATCTACACTTATAGAAATATCTTCTTTTGGAAGATTCTTTAGGCTATCAAATGAAATATGACAGTATCCATAGGGATTCTTTTTCAAATAATCTTGATGGTAGTCTTCTGCTGGGTAAAAAGAAGTCAGAGCTAATAACTCAACAGCAAGTTGCTTTTTATATTTAGTTTGCTCTGATTCTTTAACCTTCTCTAAAATTTTCTTGTCAGATTCATCAGTGTAATACATTCCAGTTCTGTACTGAGTTCCAATATCATTGCCCTGTCGATTCACACTCACGGGATCAATAATTGCAAAAAATTGCGTTGCAAGCGTTTTCAAAGAAACTCTCTGCGGATCATACTCGACACGCACTGTCTCTGCATGACCAGTTCTTCCAGTGCAAACCTCCTTGTATGTCGGATTTGCTTTCATTCCATTCGCATAGCCTGATGTCGTTTTTAATACTCCAGGTATTCTTGAAAAATACTCTTGAACTCCCCAGAAACAACCACCAGCAAAATATATTTCTTTTGTTGTTGAGGCTTTAAGATTTTGTGGAAGGAGGAAAGTCATAAAAAGTAACACTCCAAAAATTAAAAGAAAATTTTTTCTTGGTTTCATAAGAAAATCCTTAAAACTTTCTACACAGAAATAAAGTTAACAGAAGAGTGAAAAGTAAAAGAATAAATCGAAGAAATACAAAGAAAATTGAAGTGTCACTTAGCCATTGGAATCCTCCTGTTTGTATATAAGCAATAAAATACAAAACAAATAAAACAGAAAAAAAGCTAATATAAAAGCGATAATTCCGAAGGATTTCTGGAAGAATAAAAGCTTTTTTTGACGGTGAATACAATAAAACCAAGAGAATAGCAGCTACGATCAGAGATGCAATGCGAAACGATGTTGATTGATAAGTAAAACCTTCTAAACCACCTGAAAAAAATAGAAATGTAGAAAAAGTAACTGAGAGTACTCCTACGATATAGCTGATCGAACTAAAGATTTTAGATATAAGATTATTGATGCTCAAAAAGAAAAAGTTTGTTAGGATAAAGAGAAAATAAGTAATACAATTTCGAACAGCTGGAGTTGTTACGAAACGCATCTCCTCCTCTGCATCAAGATCTGGAAAAAATCCTATAGGACCTTCCAAAATTAACCAGGAAAAATCTCCCCATGTTGCATATGCAAAAATAAAAAGGGTCAAAAAGAATGTAAAGGAAAAGCGCAAGGAAACTCGTAAAAGCAGCTTCAAAAATTCTTTGTACTTTTCCATAGAGTTCTCCAAAACAATTTCTTACAATCAAAGCATTGCTCAAAATACGTTGCTCACAGACTTCCAGTCGTACGCCAACTTCGAGTTTCAAGCAAGGTTTTACGGGAATACGCTGGTTTGAGAACTCTTCAAATCGTACTATTGTCGACAGGGACCGTATTCTGTTGTTAGAAAGATATCTGGATAGCCACCGGCCGTGTGCAGATACGTTTTAGTACAATTCTGTAGGTTGCAAGAGACAGGAGGAGTGTATGGCAGAGAGGCCGGATACTCTCACAGTGCGGGGTGGGCACTCATTGCAAACAACTTCTCGAATTGTACTACAGCTTTACGTAAGTACAGTGGCACACTGTAGGCAGGCGAATCCGCATAAACTCTCAGTCCTCCCCGATTATACTCGCGACGGAAAAGATCTTCCACTTTTCTGCCGGCCTTGCACTTTCGCGCCTCATTCACGGTTTGGCCCCAGAGCGGCAGTATAAATCCCCTGAATAGATGTACGCATAAAGGAATAGGTTGAGTC
>JAFTDR010000286.1 GCA_017454105.1 Desulfovibrionaceae bacterium
CTGCCACGGTAGAAAGGCTCATCGACGCTGGCTCCGGGGAAGCTTGGGGCGAATGCATTACCCTAAAAATGCAGCTCCGCAGGCGGCATTCGCCAGTCTTCGGTTCAGCTCGGCCCAATCTCGTCCGAGTGCCAGCGACCTCGGTCGAATCAGAAAAACCGGCATTCGATGAGGGGGGACGGACCCACGAAACATTGCGAAGCACCAAAAATTGTGTTAAAAAAGCTAGTTAAGTTTGCAATTTGTAGTGATTTCAGGTCCTTAAGGCGCTTATAACCGGGGGAACAGTCCTTTCGTTTTAGACAACATGTTTCCAGACACGCCTTAGGAATTGTAAAAAGGTATCTTGACACTTCTGTAGAAACTGGAAGAGTGTTTCGACATCAGCAATGAAGGTTGCTTTTAATAAAAAGTATACCTGTGACAGCCTATAAAATTCTTGTGAGCTAAAAAGCATATCCTGACATTTTTTAGGAGTCTGGAAGAGTTTTTCAACAACGAGAGCAAGTGCCATTTTTAATAAACACTGCCAGCATAGGCTTCTTCAAAGGCTTGCATACGCGATGTTTGGTAATGCGCACCGTCGAGTTTGCAAGGGAAATGCTCAACTTATGATTTTACAATTCCTTACCCATCCATGGAGTCCATTTGAGCAAGCCGCTCTGCGTTTATGCGCATTGTTTGAGAGCTACTGGGGAAGCCGTGCTTCCTCAAAAAAAACTTTCAAGGGGGTTGAGAGGAAAAATTATAGTGGGCCGATAGAGATAAGATTCCCAGCGATGCTCCCTCTGTCAGCACTCAGTCTGACAGGGGGAGACAGCAGATGGTTTATGCTCGCGATATCTTGCAGCAAGTTCGTTCAAGACCCAGACCAAATCACAGCCAGTGGCCGCAGCCAGCTTTAAGGCCGTACTCACAAGGGGGGCTGCCATTTTCAACGGAAATGAGGTTTCTGATGGAGTACCCTGCTTCTTCGGCAAGCACTGTTTACGACCTTCCGTATGCCACGCGAGTTTCTCGAAGCAGGATGCAGAATGGGTCAGGATTTTCAGTTGTACATGGTGGGGAGTGTGCGGAGCTTACCGCTTCGGGGCTTTCTTGTACGGGGTTCGCCTGTCTTTTCGCGCAAACCAGATCTGATCGCTCATTCAGCCATGAATTCACCGACGTTGATGTCAAGAGACATTTCATCGCCAAATCTATCCGAGGTTCACGCACGTCTCGCTCTATGCGCTGTAGATTTCCTTGATGATGAGGAATGACCGCTGCAAATCTTCATAAGGGCATCCCCAAAGCCTGGCGCGCTTCTCGCAACATGGAGCCAAAGAGAAGATGCTCATTCATCTCCTCATTTTTGTGTGCTTGGCATGTCTATCGTTTCAATGGAATCCGGCCCGCTCGGGGCAAGGATAAAGCGAAGAGCAAGGTTTTCTCCGCGAGGATGAAAGCTGAAAGAAGCTACTATACTGCCGTCAGAAAAAAATTGTCACCTGGAGCTAACAATACCTGGCTCTGTGCTGGCGTCCGCTCGCAAACATGTCAGTTTGTTTCTGGAGTATATACTCGCAACGGATGAAATGTTCTTCTTCAGCTGTATTGGCGATACGCAGTCAGTCCACCGACCAAAAGGGAAGGAAGAAGATTGTTGGGTCGCGAGTATATGCTCACGGGTATCTTTGAAGTCCTCGATGAATGGAGCCTTCAAATGGGGTATGCAACAGTTGGCGGTCCTTGCAGACCGTGTTGTAGTCCCCCCTTCAAGCGTCCCAAGTGAGCGCAGACGGTACTCGACAGAGGAACGCCTCGGTCAGAAGATCGGCACATGGGAGCGCAGTGGGGAGCCTGGAATTGTTCCTACCTTGCGTAAAGACAGGAGCGGCTACTTTGGTGAGCCAGTTGGAGATTCCCCTGGCGGATAGATGTAGGTCGCCATGCGTGTGTTGTCGTGCTTCTCCATCATGATGGCCGTCAGCTGGGCCAGATTGTAGGCATTGACCATGCTGATTCGAAGAGAGAGGCTTTCAACGTACCCGCGCCACGCTTCGATCTTGATGAGTTCCCGTAACAGTCCCTGCTCATTCATGCCCCCTTTGTCGATTTTTGCGTACCAGTCTGGGTTTGCGATACGTGAACGCTCAAACTGGTGTGATACGGCCTGGAGGATTGAGATGCCGCCTGATGTGTCTTTATAGGCTCCTTCGATGTAGTTTTCTGTTGCGATAGGACTCCCTTCAACGTCCCTATTGACCTCACGCTGCATTTCGCTGAATGCTTGGCCGTTTACGACAGGGTTCTGCAGGTCAAAAGCCACCTGCATACCTTCCTGTATTCCGGCAATGCGTCCCATCTTGATGCCCTGCAGTTCCAAAGCCCGCCTGCCGCTTATGCTGCGTACATTACGCAGTGCCGGCGCAGGCTCAGAGTTGACAGCGTGAATGACAGCTTGGAATATTTTGGCTCCTGCGCTGTTGATGACGCCGGAGAAGGGGAAGAGGCTCGCTCCGGAGGGCACTTGATACGCATCGGGTGAGCCGCTTGTCATATTCTCCGCCATAATTGAGAAGAGCATGGCTGAAACAGAAGCTTCAGCTTTGCTTTCCGTGGCCTGTGTGCCCTCGCCACGGCTTGTTCTGCTCTCTTTCATGGCATTGGTGTATGTGCGCATCGTCTTTCGCGCTTCTTGAAGGGCGGAAGCAGTCAATGCATCAGAGCAGTGAAAGGGCGTTTTCCCGAAAACATCGTCCTTGCTGTTATCATAGGCCGCTTTCTGCGTAAGACCGCCTTTTTGCAGATCTTTCAGCAGAACTTCTAGGCCGTTGAAGTATTCGCCAATTCCTTTCAGCAATGCTTCCGTATCCAGGCTCTTTTTGGCAAGTTCTTGAACGAGCATGGCCAGAACTGTGGCTTCTTGGTTAAAGCCGTTGTTGATGAGGCTCCCGAGCTGGGCGATTTGAACAGAGGAGGGGAGCGGTCCTCCGTAGCCATCGGATAGGACAACACCCGATTCTGATACTTGCACACTTTCCCCAAGGCCAAGAGAGTACGCGGGGGATGTGAGAAAAAGTACAAAGAGAAGGGTACAAATGAATGGCACTGGATCCTCCATTTATTATTTTTAATACGTCAAAATTAATAAAATATGACCCCGGCAAACAATCCGCTCTTTGCAGCAGCGGTCACAAAAAGCCGGTATCAGACGCTCCCTCTGTAAGGAAGCGCGCGTATAAACTTGCGACGGATACAATCTTCCAGAACACTTCTTCCTGCGATACTCAATGCATCTACCGTCCAAGAGGAGAAGAAGAGCTTTGGCGTCGTGAGAATTTGGCGAGCTTTTGTTTCGAGTCGAAAAATGTGTTTTTCGAATTATAAATGATTTATCGAAAATAATAAAAGTCCACAAATTTAAAAAAACAGCTTGGGCTTCAGTGAGAAAATAGGGCAAGCTGGGACGCAAAGCGCTTCAAGGATATTTTCAGCTCTTGGAAAGTGCGCCCCGAAGCCGAGAAGCCATGCTGTTTCTGCACACGTGTGCTTTAAGCACAGGGCAAGCCTCAAGAGGGAGGCCTTGCACACCACCGTATAAGCATACAATAATCATCTGGCCTCGAAAGTCAAGAGAAAAAAATATTTTTTTGCTGGGCAATGTTTCGCGGCAGCGACGCGCCGCTCTGCCTGATTGTAGAGGGTTGGGCTACTCGACCATATACTCAAGCCTGAAACAAAATGACATGCTGTGAGCGAAAGTAATCGCGGAGTCGGGCATTGGATATTCCGATCAATTTGATCCACCCCTCTGTTCAAAACTGATCCACCATTCCACGTTAATTGAGGCATGTGTATCAGCAAGAAATCTTTGATCTTCAAAGTCTAAAATCAAGTAATTCCATTTCAAACTGATCCACTGTTCCGCTCTAAGCTGAGCCATACCTCCGTTTGGAGTTGAGCCAGCGCTCCGCATGACTGATCCATCGTTTTACCCGCATGAAATCAGCATATGGCAGTTGCACGGTAGCCCTTATCCTTTTCCAGCAGCCTGCTGAGGTCAACAGCTAGACTCCCATGAAGCATCACGCAGTTTGAGGAGAAAAAAGTGCTGGCTGACGAAGGCCCCATTTCCACGCAAGAAAAAAAATCCAAGTGTGCAGGTTGCAGTAATATCTCGCAATCACTCGCAGTGGACGCTGAGATTCTTGCGATACTATACTGCGGTCAGAAAAAAAGTTACAGTTGTCATTGAAAATACTTGACTCTCTCACTGACTCTCGTTCGCAAAAATGTCAGTTTATTTCTGACTGAAGTATAATCTCACCTGTATCTGCATCAGTGACTTGCGGAAAGGGAGCAAGAGGGTCCGGGCAATTGAAGAGCGACAGAAAAGCCCTGATCTTTGGGCCCCCTAAACTTTACTACCCACGCACTTGAAAAAAATTGAGGACTCTATGTTTTCTACTTTATGCGTATGCCGTCGCCACTGGCAGAATGTCAAATCGACAGTGTCGATGACGCTGAATCTAGGAGGGGAGTGTAAGCAAGACTCAAGAGCATACTGTTTAGGTCTGAAAATTCGGCTCTAGGGCGCGTAGAGCGAGTGAAACGTAAAAAGTCGATCTTTCCATCGACTCCTACTTAAAATTTCGACCAGAAGCCATCTGGTAGAAATTTTAAGCGTCGAAAGGTTGCGGCAGCTGCGCTGATCGGAGATTGTTGAAAACGCGTGGAATCCGCTCACGGTTCAATGCATGTTTTAAGCCTCTTCGAATTTGACAATGTCAACATCGTCCGCAATCTACCGCCGGAGAGATAAAGCAACATCCTTTGAAAGATGCATTCAACGGCACCCCTGTGAGCGGATACGTAAGTACAGTATTGATATTTTCTAATATCCTTTTGTTTTTAGAATATGATCAAACGCAGATAGCTCTGCAGAAAAATCCTGTATTTTATGTTCCTTAATTGATTTGCTCTGGTCGGTCAATTTGTTTAAAAATCGTATGAGAATGTCTTTTGACTTTATATTATTCCAAAAAATATCAAGATTGTTTGTCTGTTTTTCATTGTATGAAACATGTTCTTCTATGATTCTAATAATAATCGGAAGATATCTATGCAATAAATGAATAAGATCTCTTTCCGGGTTTGATTCTATAAGTAACTTGCTGTGTTTAGATATTTGGCTTGCTATGTTAGATATATTTGAGAGTCTTTTTGAAAGCAAGTCGATTTTATTAATATAAATTTTTATTTCGTCAATTTCAGATATTTTATCTTCGTTGAGAGGATTTGGTATATTGTTTATTTGATCTTTTAAAAAATCTGGTACGTCAATATTTTTAAAAAAATTTACTATTTTATCGATCATAACAAAATCCATCACAATTTTGTATGAGTAAAAAATTTTCTGCGCGTACGAATTAACATAATATTGGTCAAGTGTGAAACTCAAAAAGAACTGTTTTTTCAGTCGCTCTTCAGTCGCTCAAAGCATTCATGCTTCCCTTTTCACAAGTCACTGCCTACTGAGGCAGAGAGAGGACCGTATCACGAGAAGCTGAGTACTCAAGTAGATTGAGTGATAGTATTGTAATCCGCACACGAGGAATTTTTTTCTTAACGCAGTATAAGACAAATGAATATACTGTACTCGGCGTCATAATGGTTCTTCACCGCGACCCGAAGTACCCAGCGGGCGCCGCCCAATTGAGGTCGCTCTTCTTTGTCTCTTGCGGGAAAATTATTATGCGGCCGGGTTAGTGCTGCCATGTATAGGAGGCAAGCTGGCAGGCTGCGTCTATGATTCGCAAAGGTATGAAGCCTGTGTACAAGTTACTCGTGCAGCTACCTTAAGAAATGCGGAGAATGGGGAGTAGGCGAAGTACACTTGGAAATGAGGAGCCCTCGCTTTGAGGATGTGTGACAGTATTGCAATGTCAGGGTACCTCAAAAGCAGATATCTTAACGCCTCCGCATCCGTTGGCTAAAAGAGATATATGCTCAAAACGGACAATAAGGAGTACTCATGCGTCACCCCAACATAGTACCGATTTTGCTAAGTCCGCGTGTTAAAATACGCTGGGCAATCTCTTTCGACTGAAAGGGGATTTCAGTGTACGAGGTACGCACGAACTTCGGGAAGTCAGTAATAATCAACGTTTAAGGCGTGAGAGGCCAAGAAATCGGTTTGAAGGCAGTGCTACACGCAAGAGTGTTGAAGGAGCTGGAGAAGTGACAAATTTTTAGAGATCTCGGTGGCTACAGCTCAGTCTTAAAAAACTGTTTTTTGGAGGCGTCTCAGAACCGAATCTGAGTCGAAGATATCGGGCACTTTGTCGCGCCCCAAAAAGGCAGGCTCTCGTTTACCCCACCGAATGTTTTCGTGGGAGCATCCCATCCCTGTGATCCGCCATCTCGAGCAATGAAACTTGACCGTATAGCCAACGAGTAGCGGCGCGACACCCAGGCTGACTTTTTTGCAGTTTGTTGTTTCACAGAGAACAGAGAAAGAGTGCCAAAAAATTCCAGAATGAGCCCGGTGGAGTCAGGTTTCTGCTCTACTCGCGACGGATACAATCTTCCATCTCACTTCTTCTTGCGATACCCAATACCCTCAGCCGAACAAGAGAGACGAAGAACATCTTTGGCGTCGTGAGTATATCGTAAATGGAAAAGCGGTGAAATAGGAAATATATAGCCGTAATAGAAAAAGAATCGTTACTGAGCGGATCTTTAGTGTTTCTGTCTGGGTAAAAAAAAATCGACCCTTACGAACTAAGAGACGATATAATTGTTGAGTCAGCCGATGACAACGGCGGTGTAGCTGGTCCCTTACGTCCCCTCGCAGGATATGACACGAAAAGTGACATACCACATCATGCTGTGAAGTTGCATTCACCTCTGTCCACTGGGCTGCGTTTCACCCCATATGTTCAAGATAATGAACACGAGTACTATCGACAATCTCTTGCGAGACAGGCAACAACATTTCCTCTTAAGGAGAATCCCCAGCCGGCCGGAGCCCACCGTAAAAACAGTGGGGGGGCACCGCGCCTACGCTCTCCCCGCTAACGCTGCACCCACGGAGAGAGGGAGCGACTGACTCGAGAAATACTATACACAAGCACTCCTATTCCGTCAATCACCGAAAAGAGCCAGAATACAGCACTGGGGAATACGGTTGTGGCATTGCTTTGTAAGTATACTCGGCCTCATAATGCTTCCTCGCGACCCGAAGTTACCCAGCGGGCGCCGGCCAATTGAGGTCGCTCTTCTTTGTCTCTTGTGGGAAAATTATTATGCAGCCGGGTATAGCAGGAATTTTTTTGAAAAATGTTGATGTAGCATACGATATACTCCAGCCTGCCATAATCAGAACCTCCAGATTGTATCTGAAGATTTTTTAATCGAAAGGGGGCTAAAAGGTAAGGACAAATCGACTTAAGGGGAAAATTTTAGTGCGGCCGCGTATAACAGTTCCTTCGTAGGCCCGGTGGCTGGGCCTTGGGGCGGAATCTATCCGAGTGGGGGATTTTATACTCGCGACGGATACAAGCTTCCACCCCACTTCTTCGTGCGATAGCCATACCTCTACCAAGCTAGTACTAGCATCCCCAAGTTTGTGTGTATTTTTTACGCAGAATTTTCTAGGGAGCGTCCATGCCTGCGAGCTGCCACCCCGAGCAATGAAACTTTGCATCCTGGCGCATCCGTTCGATAGTACGCGAGAACCAAAAATCTTGGAATGACGCGGGTTTTCGAGCTTGTTTCATAGGAATTGAAGAGTTCCGCTATCTTATTTTTCACACAGACTTAGAAAACATGGTACTAGAGGAGATAAAAAGAACATCTTTGGCGTCGGGAGTATATTTCGAGCCAAGTATACGCCAGCCGAAATAAACTGGCATCTTTTCGAATGGAAGTCAGCAATGAGTCTGGTATTTTCAATTCCAAGTGGCAATTTTTTTTGACCGCAGTATAAAAGCTTGAACGCTTCTTGCAGGTTTCCCTGCAAGAAGCTGTTCTCTTAGCCTATGGCAACACCGTAGGATTCTGCAAGGGGCTTCAGGCCACCCTGAAAACCGTTGCCCAAGGCTCTGAATTTCCATTCATTGTCGCGCCGGTAGACTTCGCAAACCGTGATGGCGGTAAAAAGAGAGTAATTTTCCGTTAGATCGTAGCGGACAATTTCCGTATTGTTGGACTTATTGACGAGTCTGACATAGGCGTTATTGACCTGACCAAAGTTCTGGCCGCGCTCTTGCGCCTCGTGGATTGTGACAACAACCGCTATTTTCTTGATTGCTGGAGAAACCTTGGTGAAATCGACAGTGATCTGCTCGTCGTCGCCTTCGCCGGTTCCTGTGCGGTTGTCACCAGAGTAGATTACCGATCCGTCTTCAGACTTTGGATTGTTGTAGAAGATAAAGTCGATATCCTTGATGACCTTGCCGTTATCGCCTAACAAAAAACAAGAGGCATCGAGATCAAAGGCCGCACCGTCAGACGAATTGACATCCCAGCCAAGCCCGATGATGGCCTGCGTTAAGCCGGGCGCTTCTTTGGAAAGGGAAACATTGCCGCCTTTTTGCAGAGAGATAGGCACAAAAGACTCCTTTTTTATTCGACTTCCACACCGTATTTCTTGCACAGACCGAGGAGATTGTTCTCAACCCCCTCGCCGATAGCCTTAAACTTCCAGGCCGAATCTTGTCTGTACACTGCCCCAAAAATCATTGCGGTATTGAGCGACGCTTCTTCTGTGAGATCGTAGCGCAGGATTTCGTTTCCGCTTTTGGTGTTGACAATGCGTATGTAGGCTGAGCGGATCATGCCGAAATTCTGATGCCTCTTTTCCCCATCGTAGATTGAGACGGTAAAGACAAGCTTTGTTATTCTACTTGGGATTTTACTGAGGTCAACATTTATGACCTCGTCATCGCTCACGCCGCTTCCGCCGCTGCGATCATCGCCGGAGTGGACCACACAGTCGTTTTCTCCGTGCGTATTGTTGTAAAAAATGAGATCCGAATCGTTGCGGACTTTCTCATTGTCCTTGAGCAGAAAGCAGGACGCATCCAGATCGAAATCGTCCCCGTCATCGTCCCTTGTTTTCCATCCAAGGCCGACAGTGATGGACTCTACCGTCGGATCCTCTTTTTGCAGGCTGACATTGCCGCCTTTTTGTAAGCGTATACCCATGTGGTACCCTTAAATCAATATTTCCACAGAACTCAAGGAGCTACACTCTGATTGTCCAGCGTAAACTGTAGGATGGACAGGTCACGTAGCTCCCACATGCCTGGAAAGTGAGCTTATAAAATTGCCAGAATCGGGTCCAGCATATCTTTTACAGTTCTTCCTTGGGCCTTTTCGCCAATGGCTCTCATTTTCCACTCGTCGTTTTTCCTGTAGAGAGCCGCCATGATCATACCCGTATAGTCGCCGCCGCCTGTGATGGTATAGCGCGCCAATTCTTTATTGCCCGCTGTGTCGACAAGGCGGCAGAAGGCGTTTTGAATGGAATTAAAGGTCTGTCCACTGTATGAGGTGATCGTAAAGACCAGATAGTGCACTTGCGGATTGATGCCTGGAAGGTAGACGCTGATTACTTCGTCGTCCCTCTCACCCTCGCCAGTTAAGTTGTCACCCGAGTGGAGGATGGCATTGTCCTTCGACTTTTTGTTGTTAAAGAAAACAACGTCTACGAGTGTTTTTTTATCCTCGGCAAACATGGCACAGGAGGCATCAAGATCGATATCCTGTTCCGAGCCGAAACCGAAAAAGCCGGATTTTTTCACCGGATCCCAGCCAAGGCCCATAAACAGTTTGTGCAAGGCATTTGACTTCTCCAAAGATATCCTCTGACCTTTAACAAGCGATACACTCATAGTTCACCATGTTCCTGTTGTTTTGGTCTTAAAAAATGCACAGAGCAAGCCTGTCTTTTTTCGGCGTACCCTAAGCGAACCTCGCTTTGCACCCATTGCCGCATTCCCACCTGTCTACGCTTTAGGCAGAAAGAGAGTGGCCTGCACTTTTATAGCGGTACGCAAGCCGCATTTCTGCCCACAATAAGGCTTTGGAGATACAGATGGGATAAGCCGCTGAATTTGATTTCTCGTTCTGCTGGACCAGACGTCACACGTTCTCACGAGAGAAAGGACACTTACAGGAAGAGTTTAATAAGCTGCAGAAGGAGAATTGCCTGCACAGCGGCTACGAGATCGTCAAGCATGACGCCGAAGCCGTTTTTCCAGAGAGGCGAGGTGTCAAAGTACGAGGCAGGCGGTATTTTGACTATATCAAAAAATCTGAAAGCCGCAAAGGCAGCAAGCTGGTAGGGGAGGGTGTGCGGAAGAGTGAGCTGGACAAGCCATACGGCAAAGACTTCATCGATAACGATAGAGCTGTGATCGTGTACTCCAATGTCTTTTCCTGTGATCTCGCTTGCCCAGGCGCCAATAAAAAACGTGGCGGTTATGATCAGAATCCAAACGGGAACAGAGAAGTACTGTCGTGTGAGATAAAAAAGAATCCAGGCCGCAAATGTTCCCCAGGTTCCAGAAGCTGGGCGGAGAAGGCCGGATCCGAAAAAAGTCGCTATTGCGTGCGGGACGGACGAAAAAGCGAAGGAAAGGCTCATGGGATGGAGCTGCGAAGGATTGCCTGATCCGTATTTTTTTAACATGCTGCCCTTCACGACGTTTTTTTGTAGAGCTTTTGAATGCGTAGGATTGTCTCGCAAATATTTTTGTCTGGAAAGGCATCGCCAATGGCGTCGAATTTCCAGTTGGCTTCGCTGCGGGTGAGTCGTCCCATGATAAGCGCTGTCATGCCTGCGAAGTTTGGAACGGCCGAGACATTGTACGCGGCAAAGATTTTTTCCACGTGCGTCGGTGTTCCTTCATACATGCGAATTGAAGCATAGGGGATTTGCGAGAAATCTTCTGGCCCGCAGTTATTGAGGAAAAAGATGATTTGGAAAATTTTCGGCGAAACCTTTGTGAGATCCGCGCGAATGATCTCGTTGTCCAATCCGTCATCGCCGTCCGTGTCGCCTTTGAGGTCGTCGCCTGAGTGGTGGAATGCTGAATCCCAAGAGGAGAGCTTGCCATCGGGCATGCCATATGCCCGAAGAAACTCTTTTTTGTAGAGGGGGGAGTAGATGTGATCGATCATTTGGCCTTTTTCGTCCAGCATAATGCAGCTTAAATCGAGATCCACATCATGCACAGTGGATAGGAGGCCAAAAAGGGTCTTTGTCTTGATTGCCCCCCAGTTGCAGCCAACGCAGAACTGTTCTAGCTTTGTGCCATCGTCTTTTTTGAGACTGATTTTTTCACCTTTTTTAAGGGTAACGC
>JAFTDR010000287.1 GCA_017454105.1 Desulfovibrionaceae bacterium
CAGAAAGTCGGCGGGAACGTCATTATCGACGTAATCGGTGGTGATTCCGCAACAAAAGTCACAGGTTCCAATGCGAAAGGAAAATTTAGCTACAGCAATGGCGTAGCCAAGAACTTTATTCTCTACAGTGGCGGCTGGCAGTATGTGTCCTCCGGCGGCGTGGCCAGCGCTACGACCATCAACAGCGGCGGCTGGCAGAATGTGAACGGCGGCGTGGCCAGCGCTACGACCATCAGCAGCGGCGGCAGGCAGAATGTGAACGGCGGCGTGGCCAATGCTACCGATATCTGCCAAGGCGGCGAGCAGCGTGTGTCAGAAGGCGGCGTGGCCAGCGATACGACCATCAGCAGCGGCGGCTTGCAGGATGTGAACGGCGGCGTGGCACTCGATACGACACAGAAAGTCGGCGGGAACGTCATTATCGACGTAATCGGTGGTGATTCCGCAACAAAAGTCACAGGTTCCAATGCGAAAGGAAAATTTAGCTACAGCAATGGAGTAGCCAAGAACTTTATTCTCTACAGTGGCGGCTCGCAGGTTGTGTCCTTCGGCGGCGTGGCCAACGCCACGACAGTAAATAAGAACGGCACGCTCGCAATTTTAAGCTCTGGAACAGCAGTAGCAGTCGTATTGAAGGAAGGCGGCTCACTTGTTATTTCCAGCGGCGGCATAGCCGGAACAAAATCAATTGCCAGTGGAGCCAGTATTACTCTAGATTCAGGCGGAACACTTAACCTTTCAGCTGGAAACACACTCTACGGCAAAAACACCTTCAGTGATGCCACAATAACTGGCGGCACAACTAAAAAGCGGGTGGCTCTTGCCAAGAATGCCTCGCTCACCTTGGGTACCAATATGGTCATGAATGACCTTCATCTAAAAGTCGCTAATGCTGTGATCTCTGCTACGGGTGCAGGAAACACCCTAGGTTCGCTGCAAACAAACAAGAGTACATCCGTGAGCTACGATATCAGCAATGTGGCCGCTGAAGATGAGACATATATGCTCACGTTGTCCACAAAGAACACGCAAAAACTCGGCTCCTTCAGCGTAAATGTCAAAAAATCTCAGGGTGTCGGCACCTACGAACTTTCCAAGAATATCGCGCAGCAGAAGAACACCGCCTACACCGTAAAACTGGCCGGAAAGAAGCAGGGAACGGCCAAGCTAGACGGTCTTGGCCTGATCAAGGGAACGGTGATTTACACGATTGATACTGGCTCAGCCAATACCGTCAACTTTACTGTGGCTAAGACCGGAAAAATGCTCAAAGGTACGACAAAAGCCGAAAAGCTGACGGGAACAGCAAACTGGGATGTGTTCTACGGCGGCAAAGGAAACGACACTATTACGGGCAAAAACGGCCATGATGTTGCCGTATACGACAAGACAGCCTGGGGTAAGGATGTTATTGCAAAGACAAGCGGTGCGATGACACTGCTCTTTAAGGATCTCAAGGCCGACAATATCATTCAGAAAACCAGCGGATCTACCTTGACCATCACAAAAAAGAGTGATGCCAAGCAGAAGATCACCGTAAAAGGCTGGAGCGACGAGACGCACAATGTCGTGTTTGCGAGCAGTATGACGGCGTTTAACAAATTCCTTAAAGCGGCGTCACCAACGACAGCACAGACAACAGCAGCGAGAAATGAAGCTTTTAAGAAAGCCGGTCTAGCCTCTGCGTAGCATTTTTTCTATTTAAATAATATCAAGAGCTGAAGGCACAAAGACGAAAAGGGCGACCTCATGAAAAAAGAGATCGCCCTTCTGATTTTTGAAATTTGAGTGATACGAGTTGCCCACAAAAGGTATACTTTTGTGGAAAGAAGAATTTTTTTAGCAAGCTAGACTTGACAACTCCTCAAAAGGCTTCATTCTTAACTTTTGCTGAGATCAGCAAAAAGTGACGTGCTTTGATTTTTGAGGTGTTGTCATGGAAATTGGCTATGTCAGAGTTTCCTCCGAGGGGCAAAAAACCGATAGACAGTTGGCCGAGCTGAACTTGCCCGCAGAGTGTTTGTACGTTGACAGAACGTCCGGCAAAGACGTGAATCGTCCAGAATTGCAAAATATGTTGAAAGCATTACGTCCAGGGGATGTCCTGCATATTCACAGCCTTGATCGTCTCGCTCGCAACTTGAAAGACCTGATGAGTATTCTTGACAAGCTCACGGAAAAAGGGGTTGAGGTACGCTTCCACAAAGAGAATCTTGCGTTTACAGGGGACAAGCAAAACCCGATGAGCCGTCTAATGCTCCAAATTTTCGGAGCATTAGCTGAATGGGAGCGATCTTTGATCCGAGAGCGTCAAGCTGAGGGGATTAGGGCAGCCAAAAGAAAAGGAAAGCCAATGGGAAGGCCAACGACTGTCACAGAGGACCAGCGAGAGCGCGTGCGAGAAGCGCTGCGCAAAGACATGTTATACAACATTGCACGCTTGAGCAGAGAGACTGGCGTACCAGCGACGACATGCCGTTACATCCGAAAGAAGATGCAAGAGCAAGAGACTGAGGTTGCGAGATAAGAAGCACGTCGCTCACAAGGCCCCTAATCGCCTCACAGAGACATTTTACCAAGGCTAGGGTATTGTTAGTGACGAGGAAGTTTCTCCCTTTAGAAAGGCTTCTAGCGCAAAAATGGAGGAAATGGACCTGAAGCGAAAAGGGATTACGACTTTTATGGTGTTGTCCCTCTCACTTGGATTGTTAATATCGAAATAGACCTTACTGAAAAGGGATGACAGCAAAAGAAGGGCGACCTCGCATGAGGTCGACCTTCTTTGTGTCTTGCGGAAGTCATGAAGAGTGTAGCGCCATTTTCTGGTCGCCACGATATAAGTCGCAATTTCAGCGCTGAAGAATGGGTCTGTGACTTAAATGTATTGGCGATCATGACGCTCAAGGTGATCAAATTATATTTTCTCACTTTCTTTATTTATTAGAACTAGTCGATAAATATAATATTTCTCACTACGAATATTTTATATATAAAAATCTTGCTTGCATTATAAGGCAAAAAGAATGGATCTTATATGAGAACCAAAAAATAAAAAGCAAACTTCTTAAGTTAGAGAGAACACAAGTTCAGCTAAATCAGAATAGTTGAAAAATATGAATTTGGTGTATCAGCCTAAGCAAATTCAACAAGAATAATCCATTCATCTCTCCCACCTATGTTCCCCCTCTCCTTCCCCTCTCTTTAACACATCATAAGCCCATGGGTAGACAATAACCTAGGAGTATTAATGAATTGATATTCCCGACTTATTTATTCTACCCCATGTTTCTGATTGTTGGAGGATAGAAAATTTAGATAAAAACCGAAAGATTGATATTTTTGTATTGAAGATTAAATTTTTAAATTGAAACTGCACGCACTGTTCTGTGAGGGGGCGTTCAGTAATGGGCTTCCCTATCGCGTCATAATGGATAAATTGAAATGCTAGAAAATTCCAAAGAAAAATTTATTCTTGAAATGGATACCGAATTTAATAACTATTTAATTAAAAATGAAGTTAGAAAGCTTCAAATAGGCTCGGGAGCAAATGTCCTTGAAGGTTGGTTTAATACTGACATAAATATAAAAGAGAATATCTATTATTTAGATTTAAAGAGAAAATTTTTATTTCCAGAGAATATCTTTGACTATATTTATTCAGAACATAGTATTGAACATTTTACACTTGATGAAGGTATTTTTTTACTTAAAGAGTGCTTTAGGGTCTTGAAACACAGTGGTAGGATAAGGATTGCTACCCCTGGCTTAAAGAATTTAATAAATTACTACAACCACGATTCAGAATTACATAATAAATACACGAACTGGGAATTTAATAGTTTTATAAAGAAAAAAAATTCAACTGATATATGTACTAAGTGTGTCATAGTAAATAATTTTTATAGAGATTGGGGTCATAAGTTTATTTACGATTTTGAGACCTTAAAAAAAGTTTTAGAGTATTCTGGTTTTACTGAAGTTTGTGAATGTGATGTTTTAAAAAGTATCATACCTGATTTGTGTGGACTAGAACGACATCTCAAAAAAATTAATTTTGATTATAATCTTATCGAAACCATGGTAGTAGAAGCAGTAAAGAAATAATTAATTGAAATTTTAAGATTTTTTTTTGACGCGGTAGGGTGACCATTACTGAGCAACCGTATCCGCTCATAGGTTAACGGTAATACGCGGATATATAGATTTTCAAATTATATTTTTGTTGACAAACACTGCATTTAGTTTCTTGAGATACCTTGAGTGTAGGTTAAAAGGCACATTTCATCGTACACCCGTGAGCGGATACCCTTGTTTCACAATATAATTAAATTTTTGTCTAGTAGTTTCAGGTTAAATGGTAGACCAAAATAAGTCTGAAAATAAACTGTTTAAATTTAGAGAACGAATTTTCTTATAGTTATTTAACGCCAATCCTTGCTTAAATGTTTCAGTTTTTAAAACTGTCCAAGAAAAATCTCATCAGATTTTAATATGTTCTTTTTAAAAAATAATTACAAAATATTTTTAAGTATCCAATAAATTTTTTTCATGTAGTGTAATATTCAATTATCTATAAAATTTTTTCTTGTTTGACTTAAAAACTTTTATATTATAAACGTATCCGCTCACGGGTCAACCTACTATGGAGGCTTCGTACCACTCCAGCTATTTCATTGTCGACAAGGACCGCATTCTACCGTGGTTGAGGCACGACGAGGTAGGATGCAAGGCCTATACACCCGTGAGCGGATACTTATAAACTAAACTTTTGGAATTAATTATGTAGTGAATTTTTACTGAACATTTTATTGATTGGTGCAATAACAAGAAAAGTTGGCTTGGGTCAAGTTGTGAGGAGGGCATGATCATCCTGAACCTTTCTTGAAATCTTGAATTTCCTGCTCCGTCTCAATTTTTAGAGAAATAACTCATGGAAGCAGGATGAGTACAAGTCATAATAATTTAAATTTTAATAAAATTCGTCATTGATTTTTTCTCAACTCTTTTAAAAAGTAAATCATTGATATATAAAATGTGCTTGTGTAAAGTCGATATTTGTTGCTAAGTCTATCTATAATCCATGGTGAATTTAGTTTGAAAAACTTTATAATTTTCGTTGGTAATATAAATTATCAATCTATGCGCTTAATATATCTGTTTAATACGCATATAATAGTATATTTTTATCTCAAATTTATTTAGAATAATAATTATATCTTAGTATTTTAAAAAATAAATAATAATAGCATTATTAATTTGTAGTGTCTTTATATCACCTACCTAAATTAATGAATATTTTAAATGATTATTACCTGAAATTAATACATACATTAGTTGAATTACACGGCATATTCTGGAAGGATGAGAAATGAAATTATAGGTAAAATAAAAAAAACAATTGGCTGCAACTGGTATTAAAAAGTAAAAAAGATAAGCTGAATAGCGAGAAAAAAAAGAAGAAAAACTTAAATTTAAAATACATATCATTTAAGCGCCAAATAGGTCGCTGAAATTGACTTTGATGTCTCAGACGCCTAGAGCAGTCTTAGACAGCATGGTCATTTGACAAGCCTAGCGGTTGATGAAATTTCTTCTGTTCGGAGTCAAATGACATAGACAAAAGTTCCCTGCCACAACGGGATACCTTGGTATGCCGCTGCACGAGGTAGATGAGGTATTGGTTTGGGACGGTGAAACTGCAGATTGGCGAGGGTACCGATGCCGGCGCGGCTATTCCATATTTCCTTAAGCTACGCTAATGAGTATCTCTGAGACGTTTGGAATGGCCAGGACGTACCTGGCTTATCAGGTCTGGCTGACCTCAGTTCTCATCTCGAAGTTGTACAACTTATTTTTTAGCAATTCCTTAGGAATTGTAAAAAGGTATCTTGACGCTTTTGTCGAAACTGGAAGAGTGTTTCGACAGCAGAAATAAATTTTGTTTTTAATAAAAAACGCATTTGTGACAGCTCTCAAAATCCTTGTGAACTAAAAAAACATATCCTGACATTTTTTAAGAGTCTGGAATGCTTTTCAACAACGAGAGCAAGCGCCATTTTTAATAAACATTGCCAGCATAAGATCCTTCAAAGGCTTGGCTTGCGCGAAGTTTGGGCAGATGCGCAACGTAGAACTCGCGAGGGAAATGCTCAACTTATGATTTTACAGTTCCTTAGGCCGGGAGAGCTAATAGCCTCTTCCAGAAGTTCGCGAAGAATCGCGTATTTGCTTCTGTATGGGATGCCAAGAATGAAGGATTCGGTGTCTAACTCAGGGACCTTTTCCTTGTTTTTTATGTACCCAATGCTTGTGCTGCAACGACTCTTACGTACTGCACAGAGCCAGCATCATCAAGTAGGGGGATCAACAAAACAAGTGTTACTACGTAGTGACCGTTTAGGTAGTTATTTCCATTGTGCGAGACATAATCAAAAAGTTTCCGCGTGTACGGATTAAGATTATATCTGTCAAGCTCGGGGCCCCAAAAAACCAGGCTTTTCACTTGCTCATGGCATTCTTGCTTCCTTTTTGCAGTCACTGACTAAGAGGCAGATGAAGGTCCGCGTCACGAGAAGTTCAGCGTCCACTGTTGAACGATATTATTGTAATCCGTACACACGGAAAAGTTTTGCCCACGCATCAAAATGGGTGCCGATTTTTTCGATGAGTACGTCGTCCACTACAAGGAGAATGGGGTATGCGGAGCAACTTTCAGGTATAAGATAGGCGAGCATTTGGCAGAAATTTGAGGACCACGTGAACCTCTCATACAGACTGCTCAACGCCCTCTTTGAGAGTTCGATGAAACTGCTGGCACATAAAGCGAACTGGTTTACAGCAGTTTGTTGCGCGTATAGAAAAGAAACTGAGTATCAACTGTCGACGTGTTGGCTCAGTCTCTGAGGCGAAAATAGCACACAGCACCGTAGTCACTAATACTAAAGCGGGACTTGAGAACAGACCTTGACTTGCTCCTTTGGTTTTTAGCTTATATGATGTGTTGAGCTGTACTTCCGTAGGTGCGTGAAAAGGTCGAGAAAAAAAAGCTGATAGTTATTTAGATGGGGGGCTATATGCAAAATACATGCCAGTACTAAAACTAAAAAAATCTTGGAAAGTGTTGATTGTATTGTGTGGTTTAACTGAATTCTCTAACCACAGGCATAGGGCGGTATTCCGCAGAGAGCGATCGCTTCAAACCATGGGGAGCAAAATGGCCAACATTGTTTACACGTACATGCGGGGTACACTTGTCGGCATATGGCCAGGCAAGAGCGTCAGAAAAAAGGGGATTGGCTCGCGCAAAACAGGTCAGATCTACCTCGGTAAAGTATTTGACCGCGATAAAGGTATCTTTTGGACAAGCGAGCGGGGCTACTATACCTTCAATCCAACAGATCAGTCCTTCGGCGAGGTCGCCCAAGAGGATGTGCCGCCGGCCTTTGTGGAGCCGAACAAGAGAAAAGGGGACGCGCCGGTCGAAGTCGACTTTGGCGATGGGTATTTTCTTCATCACCTAATCAACGGCACAGGATACGATCGCGTCCTGGACACGATCGAGTGTCAGAACAGGGACTCTCTCCGAGCGGCTGTGGCGTATTATGTTCTTGAGTCAAGCGCAAAGCGCCCCCCTGAATTCTGGTGCCGACAGAATTATGCCTCTTTTCTTTATCCCAGGGCGAATCTTGCAAGTCAACGGTTTAGCGCACTGCTTGCCGCGATTGGCAGGCCTTTGAACATTCAAAGATTTCTTGTAGCGCACAGGCACTATCTTGGCGAGATCTACGGAGACGACCTTTGCGTTCTCATTGATTCAAACGTCAATGGAGAGGGCACACTCAAGTTTCGGCTGGTTGCTATCGTGCAGAAGTCGACGGGGCTTCCTCTGTTGTACGAGTGTATCCCAGACAACGTCGTCGATGGCCCTACGTTGACGCGGCTTATTGCCTTTTTGGAGGAACAGGGCTGTCACGTGGACTACTCTATCTTGGACTCGTGTCCCTCAACTATGAAGACGGATTTCCTCTCCAGCCTAAGTCCACTGTCTCCTCTCTACAAAGAGGCCGTGCAGGCACACGGAGACGAATTGGAAGACCCGCAGAATGGCGTGTGCTACAAGGATCACCTTGTCCACATTGTCAAAATTTCCACGATCATCGCAAAAGACGCGGAAACGGGCGAGGATACAAACGCTTGTATCTTTCTCTGTAAGGACATGTCTGCCAACACAGAGAGTGATCCTCTGCCCTCCAAAGCCTCCGCCAAGGCGGCTCACAGTGAGGACTGTGAGGCTGCGCAGCGAGGGAGCGTCTTTGCACTTGTGACAAACAAGGATTTGTCTTCTGAGCAAGTGTTGTCAGAGTATTTCTTTCGGCAATATGCAGAACAGTTCTTTGACTACGGGAAGAAGTACGCCAAGTTTCTGCCAGCGAGGCAGCAGACCATGGAAACACTCTCAGGACATCTGCTCTTGGCCTTCATTGCGTCCTTTTTGGTTCGCGTTGTGAAGAACAGGCTTGGCCTACAGAATCTTCGCAATCCAAAACAGGTGAAATCTGGTGAGACTAGCCTCAAAAAGCCACTTTTTGCGAGCGTCAGTGAATCGCCCACGACACTGTTTCGGGAACTAAGAGGACAAAAGGCCGATGTCTTCGAGAAGGCTCTCGTGCCTATGTGCCCGGTGAAAAAGGCCATCGAATTCTACCGTGCTTTTGGTCTTGCAAGTCCCTCGAAGATTGATCGGAGCGAGGACGATCTCTCATTGCGGAGCAATGCCCAAAATACTATCAGTAAGGAACTCGTCTTCAAGCCGTGTGGACACAGCGAAGAAATTGTGGCCACAAGAGAAACAGGCAATGCGTCTTGTGCTGCCGTCTCAACAAAGAGAGGCCGGGGAAGACCGGTGGGATCGAAAAACAAGAAAACGCCTTGCGCTAACAATGCTGAGAGTCTGATTGGCACTGAGCCGAAAACAAGCGATCGGTAGAGTGCGACAGGGCATGAGTCCCTTTTTTTCTCGCTTAAGTATACTCGGTGTCACAATGATTCTTCCCGCGATCGGCAAATTGAGGTCCTTTTCCCTTGGCGGGCAGGTATATTTTGAGCGCTAAGACCATCTGCATTATACTGCAGTCAGAAAAAAAGTTGCCACAGAGTGCGGATCCTGTGCGCAAAAATGTCAGTGTATTTCTGGCTAGAGTCTCTTGGATCAAGGCGCAGCAAGAAAATAGTGCGATCGGACGCGGTAAAAACTGCTGTGTCCTACGAAAAAAGAGGAGGCTGCGTTTCCCCTAAGGTTCTGGGGAACGCTGAAAGAGTGGATGAACGGCATCATGGTTTGGGGGGCTAAAAGAAGGGGGGCAATTTTCCTTATCTGCGTTTTGCTGTGGCCCCTCTCTTTTTTTCTTGCATCGCGCATGACCGCGGACACGGGGATCACTGCCTTTTTTCCCGATCACGATCGCGACCTTGAGCGCTTGGTTTTCTTTTTTTCAAAGCAGGCGACAACGCTTCTTGTCGATCTTGAGGCAAAGGAGGATCACTGTGATCTCGCATCAAGGGCGGATGCCGTGCTTGCCGCTCTCCCCGCGGATCTTGTGCATCTCCGAGCAACTGTCCTGCCTAATCCCAGAGCCTGCATGCAGCTTCTTCCGTATATCTGCGATGCGCACTGTCGATCGCAGATTGCCGCTTTCCTGGACGATGCCTCTGAGCGTCAAAGGAAGCTTTCCGCCTGGAAGGCCTCTTTTACCGGTATTCTTGGGAGCGGCTACAGTGCGCAATGGCTTTTTGCCGATCCGCTCGGTCTTCGCGAGACTTTGCTTGATCCCCTGCGGGCAATGCGCACCTATCCAGCGCCGGATCCTCTTCTCGGCTATCCGCTGCACGAGGACGGGCGCCATGTGCTCCTGGTGCTTGAGCCGCACTGCACGCTTCAGGACGTTGACACCTCGACGCGTCTTGTCAATGCGCTCAAAGAAGCACTCACTCGCCATGCTTCTGACTGTAGGGTGACAGTGAGCGGTGGTGTTCTCTACGCTGCCAAGAACAGAGAGACTGTGAGCCGGGATATTGAGTCTATCGTGGGCCTCTCTTTTGTCGCCTTTGCCCTCATCTATCTCCTCTTTGTCCGCACACCGGGGGCTGTGTGGCTTCTCCTTGTGCCCGGCTACGCCGCAAGTGTGGGGCTTGCCTGTACAGTGTGTGTCTATCCCGTTGTGTCGGCCCTGGCGCTTGGTTTTGGGGCCTCGATTCTTGGTCTTGCTGAGGACTATGCCGTCCACACACAGTTTGCGCTGCGTTATGGCGGACATGCTGCCTGCTCTGCACTGCAAATTCCGCTTTTTCAGGGTTTTTGCGTCAATGCGGCGGGCTTTCTTGTTCTCTGCCTCTCTGGTATACCCGCTTTGCGGCAGCTTGCCGTCTTTTCTCTCGGCACGCTTGCGACAGGCTATCTGCTGGCTGTGTTTGCGCTTCCCCATCTGCCCTGGTTTGCGTCCAGACCATTGTGCGCAAAGGCTGCAAGCGCGCAGAAGAGCGCGCCTCATCTTCCGCGTCTTCTCCTCTCTTTTGCTCTTCTTTTTGCTGCGCTCTCTTTTTTATCTTCGCGGATCACAATCGATGTGACTCCGGCTGCTCTTGGTATTGCAAGCGAGGCTATGCAGGCCGATGCAGAGCGGATACGGCGTCTTTGGGGGATAGCCCCAAGGACAATGGTTCTTGTAGAAGGGGCAGACAGGGATGAGGCTCTTGCGCGCACCCGTCTTCTTGCGGCGCAGATTCGAGAGGAGCACCCTTCGGCTTCATGCTTTGCCGTAAGCGATCTCATTCCAGATGCTGCAACAAGAGAGACGAATAGGGCGGCTTTTCAGGCCTTTTTGCCTAACATCCCTGCGATGCGGGAGAGTTTTGTTGCGTATTTTCGGGAGCAGGGCATACGCGAGGATGCGTGCGACGGCTTTTTTTCTCTTTTTTCAAGGGAGCCAGAGCCTTTTTCCCAGGAATTGCTCCGTGCGGCAGGTTTTGGCGATCTGCTCACACATGGTTTTATACAGCATAGAGGCCGTGAGTACGCGCTTCTTGTAAGCTCAGTGCCGCCCAAAGAGGGGCCCTGTATCCATGTGCTTGGGCCGGAAACAGTGCGGACGCGCATTGAAGAGAACTTTGCGCAGGAAAGCCGGCTTGTTCCGCTGGCATGGCTTGTCTGCTGTCTTTTGCTCTTTCTTTTTCACCGCTCCCTTCCAGCTGCCCTGTTAAGTTCCTTGCCGCCTTTGTGTTCGCTCACCTGTATTCTCTGCGCCTTTGTACTCTCAGGGGAAGCGATAACCCTTGCGGGACTTGCGGCCATGCCCCTTGTTCTTGGTCTGTCATGCGATCACGGCATCATGGTCACGCACGATCTTGAACACGGTGTGCGCACAGGCGTGAACCGGGCAGTGCTTGTCTCAACTCTGACCTCTCTCTCAGGCATGGGTCTTCTCGCCCTTGCCGAGCATCCGACCCTGCGGTCCATGGGGGAGGTTATTTTCTGGGGGCTTGTTGTGGAAATACCCTGCGCAATCCTTCTTCTCCCCGCCCTGTGCAAGCGGCTTTCTTGTGTGCTACTCTGTCTGTGTTTACTTTGCGGCTGCTCGACGAAGCCTAGGCGTGCCGACCCTCTGACAATAGTTCATTTTGGAGCAGAGTACGCGACAGGCTCACGAACGATCCCGCTTACAGGGGAACTTGCTCTTGGCGAGGATAGTGGGCACTTGCTTGTCCTTCTGCCCATGGGCCAGCTTGTCAGTCGGTGTACTTTGCGCAGGAATCCGACTGTCGTAGTCCACTGTTCCAATCGAGGGCTGCCGACTGCTCTCCTTCAGGAACTTGGAAAGCAACTCTGTCTTTTCGTGGATTCTGGCATGGGCCCAGGTGAAAATATTGAGGTCGCTTGCGGGGAGGGGACAATGACCATACGCTGTGTGGAGGTTGAGAGGGAATGAGTCGAATTCGCAAGGCAGTGCTTGCAGCGCAGTGTGGCCACGCGCAGAGAGGCTTAGGGGAAGATGGGCAAACGATCACAGTCCGCTATTGTTTTCCGCCCACAAGTCCTGTTTTTGACGGGCATTTTCCAGGCAAGCCAGTCCTTCCGGCTGTTGTGCAGATTCTTATGGCCCAGCTTGCCATAGGGGATACGCAGTGCCAGATAGCCGATGCCAAGTTTTTGGAGCCTGTTGGACCGGATGAGGCCCTTGTTCTGACCTGCCTGTTCACAAAGATGCGCTGGGTCTGCACAATAGAGAAGAATGGTCAGCGCGCAGCGCAAATCCGTTTTGCAAGCTGCGATATGTCTTGAGTTGCCCCCTAATTGGAGACACCTTTGTTTTCTCAAAAGGGACAGACTGTACAGCGCTTTGGCCAGTCCCTTGTTTTGGGGAAGATCATACCTATGGCGTACGGAGAGAGAACTTTCGGCATGAAATGGAGCTCTACTGCGGTCAGAAAAAAAGTTGTTACTCGGTGCGGACTTGCGATCGCAAAAATGTCAGTTTGTTTCTGGCTAGAGTATACAGGACCCTTTGGAGCTAAAAGGCTTTTTTTGAGTTGGAAGACCGTGTAGCGGGAAGTAGGGTGCTTGTTTTTGTGCGTACGCAGCGTCCCCATGCTTCTTCCCGCGACACGCAGTGAGCCCTGTTGGTAGCGAGTATGCATCTTCGGTATATCTTTTTTTCAGACTTGTGCGCATAAAACCGTGGCTTTAGGCTCCTTTGGTGATTTTTGCCCTTTGATATACTCAGCCTCATAAAGATTTTCCCCTAGGTGGGCGATGTCAGAGTGTAACTCGAAGCGTTCTGCTGAAAATCAATGTGCGGTCGAGTATAGAGCTAAAAAGAACAAATGGCAGTTCTTTTTGCAAAAGATATACAGTATTGCGGATGGACTGTGTTTCAAGGTTTTTCTCATGTGCAAATTCCTGTTCCGTCTCTTGCAGAACAAGAGTGTCCTGCCGAAGCTGAAAGAGAGGCCCGCAAGAAGCAGTACGCTACCGAAGATCCAGACCTGTAGGTTTGAGCCGAAAGGCTTGTTTTGACTTGGACGATTGCGCAGTTTATTTGGCTGGTTGGAAGGTTTGAGACTGCGGTCGTGAGCTTGAGACTGCGTATACAATTGGCAGAACGGAGAAGGGAATGCATAGGCATGAGAGAAAGCGGGATGCGCAATCTGTGCCGCCTCTTGAAGTTTCGGTTGAGCGAGACGTGCGGCTTGAGGAAGTCGATCCTCTTGCTATTATGTGGCATGGCCGATACGCAAGCTGGCTAGAGGATGGGCGGGAGTGTTTCGGTAGGACCTACGGGATCAGTTATCTCCGTTTTCAGTCCGAGGGTATTTTAGTGCCGATTAAGCTTTTGCACCTTGATTTTAAACGTCCGCTTACCTATCCCGGCCGCTATACCGTCTGGACAAAGCTTTTGTGGAATCCCGCAGCTGTACTCGATTTTACCTACACCATAAGGGATGCCACTGGCGCCACAATGACGCTTGCAAGCACAACGCAACTTATGGTCACAAGCGAGGGCACGCTTGTGCTTGAGCCGCCTTCCTTTTACTTGAGTTTCTGCGAAAAGTGGGCAAAAGGAGATTTTTCATGAAGGCCGCCCTTGTCATTCCCCTGTACAACCATGGCCGAAGTGTCCGGGAGGTCGTTCTCAAGTCTCTGCCGTATTTGCCTTGTGTGATTGTGGTTGACGACGGATCCTCTGACTGTGGAGCAGACACTCTCCGCGATCTTCCAGTCCAAGTTGAGCGTATTCCCCACAGCGGGAAGGGGGCTGCCATTCTCTGTGGGGCGCGGAAAGCCTTCTCTCTCGGCGCAACGCATATTGTGACCCTTGATGCCGACGGCCAGCACTGTCCTTGTGATATTCCGCTTTTTTTGGCGGGCATTGAACGCGATCCCCTCGCTTTTTATGTGGGAAACAGGCAATTTTCAGGGGATTTTGTGCCGTTTTCCTCCCGCTTAGGCCGGGCGTTTTCCTCTTTCTGGATGCTTGTGCAGACGGGAGTCACAGTTTCTGATATGCAGAGCGGATTTAGGGCGTATCCGCTCAAGCCTCTTTTGGGACTAGTCTGTCGGGAACGCGGCTACGCTTTTGAGGTGGAAGTCCTTGTGCGGGCGGCCTGGGCAGGGTACACGGTGAGGAGCCTTGCTATCCGTGTTTTGTATCCAGAGAACAGGATTTCGCATTTTCATCCACTCCGTGACAACTGGGCCATGACGCGTTTAAACACTCTTCTCACAATTCGGGCAATGCTGCCCATACCGTGGGATAGGCCGGGGGATGCCCTCTCTTTGCGTCATCCGTATGCGGCCCTGAAGGTTTTGCGCACGAAGGCCACGCCGCTTCGCCTTGCAGCAAGCGTCAGCACCTCGCTTTGTATTTCAACCCTGCCATTTTTTGGCTTGCAGACAATTTTTCTTCTTCTTGCTATTGGCCGCCTGCGGATACACCGTGTGGCAGCACTTCTTGTTGTGCCGCTCACCTGGCCTCCTTTTGTGCCAGGATTCGCTGTGCTTCTGGGATACAGGATACGCAAGGGCGAATGGCTGACCACATTTTCTGTGACAACGCTCGGCCTAGAGGCGTATGACAGACTGATTGACTGGTTTGTCGGCTCATTGTGTCTTGCGCCCCTCCTTGCAGCCATAGCTTTCGCTCTTGTGTGGCTTGTTGCGCGGAGTATACGATTTGGATCATGAAACAGGAACTTGGATCACGTTTTCTCTACGATTGCGCCGCTTTTTTGATTCGCATCCATTGTCTTTGGCTTGTGCATTGTATCCTCTACGTCTGTGTTTTCCTCTACACACTGTTGCCGGCCATCAGGAAGCGTTCCGCAGCCTATCGCGCCCACCGCTTTCCTGGCTGCAGCTATCCTGCCTCCTTTCTGCACACCTGGCGACTGCATGCGAATCTGGCGCATGTGCTTTTGGACAGGCTCTGTCTTGGGGTGCAGGACAAGTCTCCTGTTGGCTCGTTGTCCTTGCGTTCGGCAAAGGGCGGCATTGTTGTATTGTCCGCGCATGTTGGCGCGTGGCAGAATGGTCTTTCCCTGCTCGCTTCGGAACGAAACGTGCATGTCGTGCAAAAGAGAGATGATGGCCTAGGCGATCGCCAGTATTTTGAGCGCGGTGGCGGTTTTCCTTTTTCCGTGATCGATATACAGGATCCCATTTTCTGCGCTCTTGCTGTGACAAAAGCTCTTCAGGACGGGGACTGCGTGTGTATTATGGGAGACAGGCTTCCGCCTGGAGAGGATGTGCCGCGCAGTCTGCGCGTCCCTTTTCTTGGCGGGCACATCCGTCTCTCCATAAGCCCCTACGCCATAGCGGCGAGGAGCCATGCCGAGCTGTGGATTCTTTTTTCGGCACGAAATGAGGAGAAAATCGAGATTGCGACCTTTGAGCGTGTTTTTCTGCCAGAGACTGACTTGCGCAATCCCGAGACATACCGTCCCTCTGTCCTGCAGTACGCCCAGGCTCTTGAACGGTATGTTGCGCGGTATCCGTACCAGTTTTTTAATTTTTATGATATGTGGGAAAAGGAAACAGCGTGAAAAAGATTGCTTTTTTTCTTCTGTCCTTTTTTCTTCTGTTTGAGCCGCATACTCTCTTTGCTCTGACGAAGGCAGAGTTTGCCTATATGTGGGATTCATCCCCCATGTTTCGGGATATTGTTACGCAGGAGAAGGCATTGTGGATGGAAATAGTCGCTATTGCGGCGCGCGACAGGCGTTCCTTGCGGCATCTGAGGGAGGAGCAGCGGGAGTGGGTGACATACGGTCTTGATGAGGAGGCCTTGATTTTTGTGCGCCGGGGTATCCCCCCTGTTGCGGCCTATACCAAGGCTTTTGAGAGACGGGTTGCGCATCTTAAGCGTGAGCGCAATACTCTTTTACGACGTGGTGAGAATTTTCGGCCACTCACAGCGAGGGAATACGATGAGCTTGTTCGGATATCCCCAGGTTTTCGTCGGGCTGAGCGGGCTCTTGAGCAGCACTGGGAGAAGCTCTGTTCTCTGTGTGTGAGTGCCGAGCAAAAAGCCTCCTATGAGCGTGATCAGGAAGAATGGGTTAGGACAGGAAGGGATGCCGCGGCGCGGGCGCACTGTATGCGCGGCATGACAAGGGAAAAAGCCTATATTATGGC
This sequence comes from Desulfovibrionaceae bacterium, assembly GCA_017454105.1. Classification (GTDB taxonomy): domain Bacteria; phylum Desulfobacterota; class Desulfovibrionia; order Desulfovibrionales; family Desulfovibrionaceae; genus Desulfovibrio. The sequence goes on from JAFTDR010000287.1 coordinate 16,187, forward strand.
GTCCGAGGAAAGGCTGCGGTACATGACCCAGCAAATTGCCCAGTTGAAGGCAAAAGACCTTGCCTTAAAAAAGAGCAAAAAAAAGAACAGCACAGAGCGGCCTGCAAAACGGGCGCCGAAAAAAGAGGCTGCAGCAGCCCAAGCGAGTTCTGAAAAGAAGATGCGCGATCACGAGGATAAGGTCCTTGCGAAGCTTAGGGAAATTGACCTGTAGCTCCCTTGAGGTATACTCAAGAGAGAAACAAACTGATATTTTTGCGAGCGTAAGCCAGCTCTCAAGTCTGGTATTTTCCACTCAAAGAGGCAACTTTTTTTCTGACCGCAGTCAAAAGCGGCGTACATCCTTTAGGTGTATACGCGAGTGATTGTTTTTTTACCGTAAACTCTTTAGTTTCCGTCGGGTGCGTCCGCGATCGAAAGCCCCTTGAGTGTGAAACCTTGTGCCAGGCACTTCGAGTATCTGTCACCTGTTTTTGGCCAGACCATGTCTTTCTCGCTGCGGTCTTCTGCAAAAGTTCTGTCTGGAAGGCGCCTGCGAACAATTCAGCAGAAAGCCCGCCATGCGCCCGCACAATTGAGAGTCTGTCTGTGGAAGAAGTATGGATACAGCAAGTATAGAAAAACGTCTTGTGCAGGCAATGATTTCTGGCCTGCGTCTGGAAGATGTGACGCCTGAGATGATACAGGGCGACACTGTTCTTTTTGGCCGTGATGAGGGGCTGCGTTTGGATTCTTTGGATGCGGTCGAGCTTGTCACAATTATCAAAAGCGAGTTTGGCGTAAGTATTGAGGATGCCGACGAAGCGAGGCGGGCATTCACCACGTTGTCTACCCTTGTCGCGTATATCGCAGAGCGGTGTGACACGTGAGATCCGCTGTTGTGACTGCGATGGCGCAGTGTTCAGCCTGCGGGTCGAAAGTGAGCGCGCTTCTCTCTGGTCTTTGGGAGGCCCGGAGCCGTTGTGTGGGCCAGTATCCGGTTTTTAGGCTGGATGACTCTTTGTTTCCAGGCGGACGGCGGAATTCAGTACGGGATATCTTCCACATCGCCTCTTTCTTGTCGCGCGAATTGTCTTCCTTGGGGGATCCAGACGCCTTTGTGATCGGCACAACAAGTGGAACAGCTCTCCATTTTTTGGAGGGCTACCGGGCGATTCAGCAGGGCCAGGCCAGTTTGCCGGAGGATCTTGCGGATTATTTCACATCGTCTCTTGCATTTCTTTCAGTGCCAGGCCCAGGCATTGTTCTTTCAAACACCTGCACAAGTGGGGCTGACGCTCTTGCGCTTGCTGCGGATATGATCCAAAGCGGCAGCGCGTCGTGCGTACTCTGCGGTGGGGTTGACACAGTTGGTTCTGTTCCCCACGCCGGTTTTTCGCGTCTTCTTGTCATGGCGCGCGATGCCGCGAAGCCTTTTGACCGCAATCGCAAAGGTCTTTCTCTTGGGGAAGCGGGGGCTCTTCTTTTGCTTGAGGAGGAGGGGCACGCAAGAAAACGCGGGGCTACGATCCTCGCAAGGCTTGCGGGCTATGCGCAGTTCTCGGACGCGTATCATTGCACAGCTCCGCATCCTGATGGGCGCGGTCTCTATCGCGCGGTGCGCGAAGCGCTTGCCATGGCTTGTGTGTCTGCAGAGGCCGTAGCCTTTGTGCATGCCCACGGCACAGCGACCAATGAGAACGACAGAGTCGAGGGCATGGTTTTGCGTTCTCTTCTCCCGAATGTGCCTGTATGGGGCAGCAAGGGCGGGACCGGGCATACACTTGGGGCAAGTGGCGCATTGAGCGCAATTGGCAGCATTGCGGCTTTGAACGCTGGTTTTGTGCCGGAAACCCCTGGTTTTGAAAACCTTGACGAAGCGATCGGTTTTGCGCCGACAACTCAGGCTCTGCCTATCTCAAAGGACTATGCACTCACAACGTCCCTTGGCTTCGGAGGCGGCAACACGGCACTTGTCTTCGCAAGAGGTGAGCTATGAGCCAGGCGCTTTCCCTTTTGGGCCTTGGGATTGCCTTAAGTTGTAGAGAGGATGCAGAGGCGGAAAACCAGTTTTCCGGCATGACGGTACGCTTTGGGGCGTCAATCAACACAGTTTTGGCCAACTTTGTGTCCTTGCGGGACTGTCGGCGTCTTACGCAGCAGATGAGACTTGCTCTCTCTGCAAGCTGCGATGCTCTGCACACTGCAGGCTGGGATCCGTCGGAGGACATGGCGGTCGTTATCGGGACACAATACGGCAATACGGCAGCTTCGATGGATATGCTCGACTCCCTCTGCCCAGGTGATCCCACGCTTGCCTCCCCAACAGCCTTCGCCTGCTCTGTCACAAATAGCTGCGCAAGCACGATCAGCATTCACCTCGGTATCCGCGGTCCTCTTATGACTGTGTCCCAGGGCATGCTTTCTTTTGCCGAAGCTGCGCGCACAGCCTTCTTTCTGCTTGAAAGCGGGCGGGCGACAAAGGTTCTTCTCGGAGCCTCAGAGGACTATGATCCGCGGCTTCGTCTCTGCGCACAGCGTGTCGGGCAGAGTTTTCCAAAGACCGGAGGAGCCGTCTTTTTTTCTGTCTCCAAAGCGTCTGAGCAGTACCCCCTGCTTTCTTTCACCCAAAAGAGTGCTGGGACGCCGTCATTTGGACAAAGCACCTATGGTCCCTTAGCCCAGGCCATTGCGCTCGCAAAAGCCTTCGCGCGGAGGGAGAATGGCGTCTTTTCGGCACAGGATTACGGATGGACCGTTCACTTGCGCTTAGCCCATTGTCGCTTTAGTGCAGGAATCGGACGCTAAAGGATTGTGAGAGCCAGTTTGGCCTGGTTTTTTAGAGGACAGCGGCTGCATGAGACTTTGTTTCCGCCAATGATCCAAAAAGGAAAGACAAGGGCCGGGCAGTCATAAAAGCGCTTCAGTCATACGCAGTTGTTTAGACGACCTATCGATACTCCATTGTTTCTTCGCTGGCCAAAAAAAAATTTTCCACGCCGTATGTAAAAAAACACTTTTGGCGTCAAAAACGAGAACTTCATTTGTGGCTGCAGTATACTCTGATGAAAAAAATGCGACTTGATATCTTCTATCTCTCCTGTCTTGTGCATTCCGTAAGCCAAACGGCACTGCGCAAGGATCATCCATTGGCTGTCGGCGCACAATCAGTCGAAGATTTTCTTGCAGGAACCTGGGAGAAATTCGGATACACGCTTGCCCGCCTTGAAGCTGTTACCCAGGATCTGAACGCCATGTGCGGGACAGAGATTGCGGCACCAAAGCCTTCAGATGGCTGCCGTCTTTTTTGCGAAGCCTTGTGGGAAGCATGGCGCATTGGGGATCGGGTCATAACCTTCTTTACCTCAGGGTCAACAGGCGAGCCGAAACCCTGCAGGCACCTGGAAGAGGAACTTCTTTGCGATGCGCAGAGCGCGGCCAAAATCTGCCCTGATGTGCGTCGAGTCCTTGTGACAGTGCCGCGACATCATATGTTTGGGAGTACATTTGGGCTTTTGCTTCCAAGGGTTCTCAATGTTCCGGTGCGGCTTGTACCTCCTTTTCCAACCGCCTTGATAGCTGAGCTTTTGCCAGGAGATCTTGTGGTCACTGTGCCTTTTCTTCTGGCAAATTGCTGCGAGCTTTTTAAAAAAGACTTTGCGAATGTCACCGTTGTGAGCGCGACAGCGCCATTGCACACTACGGTTTTCCATGCAATTCAGAAGAAGGGCATACGCCTGCTTGAGATATATGGCTTTTCGGAAATCGGTGCCATGGCATACCGCTGGAACGCCGAGGATCCATACACATTGCTCCCAAATCTTATCCGGGAAGCTGATGATACTCTTGTGCGCATTCTCGCAGACGGGAGACGTGTGTACTATTCTTTGCCGGATCATTTCAGCTGGATCGATGCGTTCCGCGGCCATCTCGGTGAGAGAATAGACCGGGCTGTGCAGGTCGGCGGGATTAATGTGTATCCGAAACGAGTCGCAGCCACTCTTTTAGAGTGCGATGGTGTCGCCTCCTGCCTTGTACGGCTTATGCGTCCTGAGGAAGGATACAGGCTCAAGGCCTTCATTGTTCCAAAAGAAGGTGTGGAAACAGAGCATATTCGTGAGCGCTTGCGAAGCTATGCGCGAGAACATCTCTCAGCTGCTGAGCAGCCGGGGACGTATACTGTTGGCAGTGCGCTACCTAAGACTCTTTTGGGAAAATCTGCGGATTGGTAAGAAGAGATCCGTCTGTATCCTGATTTTTGAGGTTGATTGTCCAATGCTCTTGAAAGTGTATTCTACTTGGGCCAAAAAAATGAATACGTGAGTGGTCTTAAGTTTCAGAATAGTGGCAACTTTTTTTATCGGGTCGGGCAGTTGCAATCAAGTTCTCGTAGAGTGGGCGTAAGTCACATTGTATTCGTAGTCACCAGCAAACAGAGCTTTCTGAATGGCAGTTGTGACGCTTGTACTCACGCTTCGCCCAAACGTTCATTTCGATATCCTTCAAATGGTACATGAAAGAATTTGTACCAAGAAAGACACGCTCTGCGAAGCTTCCCTGCGATGGCTACGCGCCCTTGACTGTCCAATCTCGCGAAGGTCAAAAGGCTCTTCGTAAAGACCCGTTGTTTGCGGCAGGGGCAGAAACGGGTGACCACAAAAGAACCTCACTGCGCGCAGTCGAGTCACCCACGAAACCCAACGAAGAACCTTGGCCGGACTAACTGGATTTGATTTTATAATTGATTTGTCACGGTTTATATTTTTGCATAGATCCTGGTATTATGAGTCATTGCAGACAGCCTCGAAAAAACAATCTCTTTATCCATGTATATATTTTATATTAAGTTGTTTTAAAAATACATATGATACTATATTAAATAGAGTAAGAAATATAATAAAGTATTTGCATTATTATAAATGATAATTTACATCTCTTGATGACATAGAAGAAAAAATTTCATTTGATAATAAGTATTAATTTGAGCGTTTTCTATATTAAGATAATTTAATAATGTTAACAGAACACATTAAAAGAAGAAGAAAAAATGATTGGATTTGGAAACATTGTATCTGCTCACGGGGGTGACTCGACTGCGCGCCGTGAGGTTCTTGGCGGTCTCCCGCACCTGTGCCGCAAATGATGGGTCTTGGCGCGCCTTTAGAATCGGCTCATTGTGAGATCTGCTTCACTTTGAAGCTTCCAAGGGAGCCAGTAAGAGCCTTTTGATCTTCGCGAGGTCGGCGGACGTCAAAGACGCGTGAGCTATACTCCAGCCGGAAACAAACTGACATTTTTGCGAACGGGAGTCAGCTCTCAAGTCTGGTATTTTCAACGTACAGTGGCAACTTTTTTTCTGGCTGCAGTATACCTGAGCGTACCCTTGCCGCCGCTGCAGGTAGAAAAGGCGCTCGATGCGGCGCAGGGAAGCTTCGTAGATTTCGCAGAGCGTTTTTTCTTGGTAAAAGATCACATCCGAGCAGAGACTTGAGAGGAGCGGGCTTAATAGGGAGAGAGCAAAGGCCAGCAACAAATGCTATGCCCACAGCCTTTTTACCCACGATCGATACGAATGCATGCAGGACTGCGGATACTCCC
>JAFTDR010000288.1 GCA_017454105.1 Desulfovibrionaceae bacterium
AATGTGCGGTCGAGTATATCGAGTGCCTATATACGCCTATGACGGAAACGATCTTCCGCTTTCGTCCTCACAAACGGCGCAGCACTTCCTCCGAGGTTGGAAATAAAGACGTCCGTCGCGCGTATATACTCGGCGCCACAATGATTCTTCCCTTGCCGATTTTTTTAAGGTCGCTCTCCTGTGACCTGCGAGGGAAAATCTTTATGCGGCCGGGTATAACTCAATTTCCCAGGCATGAAATATACACTGAGACGAAACGCTGAGTGTATGCGGTTTTTCCATCCTATGGGACCCTTTGTAGCTCAACAGATCCGTTGAGCTACAAAGGCGTATTTGTGAGTTAAAAAAGCAGATAGTAAACTTGCTCGGTGAGAATGTAGGCTCTATTCTCAAGCCAAAGTGACTTTGTATACTCGGCGCCACAATGATTCTTCCCTTGCCGATTTTTTTAAGGTCACTCTCCTGTGACCTGCGAGGGAAAATCTTTATGCGGCCCCAAACTGGTGGCAACTGTTTTTCCGCAGTACAAGCGCACGAACGGCAGACGAGCTTCGCTTGAGCAGTCTTTGGCGATACTGATACGATTTGAAGAGCTACGAAAACGAGCCCCGCGCAGTACCGTTGATCTCAAAGCGCGTGTATGACGAGGTATACTCGCATTCGTCCTCGCAAACGGCGGAATCTCGCACTTCCTCCAATGTTTGGGAAGGAAGACCACGAGTATATACGCTCACAGGGAACGAAACTATGCGGGTATGTATAGCTCTCAAAACGAAGTCCCTGTCCCAATAAGGGCACAGTTGCTCAAGCGCAAAGTAAGCTGAAAACGCAAATCCGCATTCCTCCCAAAGCGCCCAAAGGCTTGGGCCCTCCCCTACGACCGCATTCTGCTTTTCCGCACATACGCAAGAAGCTTGTACAGCTAAGGAGAACGGTTGTCGGCAGAGCATCAAAAAGGGACCAGCTCAATTGGTCGGTGTGGGAAAAATCGGTATGCCGCCGATACTGCGACTGGAAATACTACCGAAGATGGCCTCCGCAACTCGCACGCAAGGAACGTACTCACCAATGTACACTGTCACAGGAGCAGAGGAAGAATCTCGCATCATTGAATGATGGTATGATCGACATATTTTTTAATTTTCTTGTATATCTTACCTACTTTCTTACTATTGTTTTTATAGTATTTCTGCATTTTTTCATGAAGAATAACTTTAGAATCAGCATTTATTAATATATCTAATATAGCCTCAGCTTCTCCATCAAACTGCACATTATTCTTTATTTCCTCGTAGATTGTATCTACACTGACTCTCTTCTTATGTTCTTCACTGACTACCGTCAATGGCGGGGGTTCTACAGGCTGTACAAGAATATTTTCATTCTCCTCATGATGTAGGTGATCCTTGATTGAGTCTATAACAAAAACATTGTTATACCGCCAAAAAGATATGAGTTGCTTGAAACCATTGTCATGGCTTACGATATAATAAGAGCAGGCTTGTCCAGCATTCTCTCGTATGAGATATCCTAGATATGAAGAAAGTTGAATATCCAGGTCATTTTTCCTGAATGAATCAACTATTTCATATGAAACCTTTGCTGGAGATTGTGATATAATGATATGCGTCTCGATAGTGAGAGTGTGTGCATACCTGCTGTAAAAAACTATCACTCTACTATCCTGAGAAAGACTTTGTATGCCTGCTAGACCATTGATATGGACATTCTCAAAATCAACCAAGAAAAAATCCATTAATTTTTTCCATCATTTTTTTGCGCTTATTTATTGCGTTGATATCAGTACGAGTGCTAGCGCTCGCATCTCTAAGACAGAGTCTAATGGTCCGCTCTTGTCAAAACTTATCTGCAAAAAGCGCGGAACTCGTACGCGATACGCACTTCATCCCACTTGTCCCTTGCTGCTTGGTTGTTCGCGTACGCTCATATGCAGCTAGAACGGACTTTTAAATCGACTAAAAAATTCCTCATCCTCTACAACTTCGCCTTCATCCATTCCCTGTGGGATTCTCTCAGCCTCGATTGACGCATATTCTTCAATAGGGAAGTCATCCAAAAGATTCTCTTCAGCATAGTGTACACTGACGTGCCGGCTGGGATCTTGTTTTTCGCCTTGTGCTAGCCGGACTGGGGTGTCTATAGCAATCTTTTTAGACAAAGAGATGGGGATTCCTCTGTTTTTCCAAAAATTGACAAGTGAATTAAATTCTTCATCCTGTGAAACAATTGTAAATATACATTGCTTATCAGATTGCTCTTTTATCGCGTATCCAAGTTGCGTGGCAAGAAAATTTTTATTATTAGGTATAGAGAAATAAATTATTTTTGCCTTGGTATTCATAAGCTCAAAGTGGGCCTGGAAAGAAATAGAATTCGAATTGGGTGGATACATAATGCATACTGTATCTTCCTCGGAGAGTTCTTTAACACCCAAAAGAAGATTTGAGTTATTATTTTTAAAATCAATGATAATATACCGCATGCCTACTCCAGTTGACTGGGAAAAATTTTTTGAGGATATTGTTCACTCTTTTTTGCACCCTTGCTTGGCAATCTGATGCTCCGTACGCAGAACAAATCTGCGTGCGCCTCAATGTACCCTGCAACGGCTCTGCCACAAACCACTGAATTTTGGAATGTTCAAAGAAGGCCTCTGCTCTGAGACCAGAGAAAGAGGTAGGAGACAACGCCGGCGGTCAATACAGGATTGCGTACCCACAGAAAGTGTGCATTGGTTCACTCTCTGCAACACGCTTGCAGGCCTTCGCCATTTGCGCTCTCACGCCCCCACATAAGGACGGCCTTTGCCTATGGCACGAGCCAAGCGGCTTCGCGGCACAATACAAAGTCTGGCCGAAAACAATCGGAAGCAAGACGGCTCGTCTCGGCATAGTTCAGAAACACAATGCGGTTATCCCGTATCTTTGATGAAACGTATGTGCAGCGGGAGAGCATGGAATCCGCATCACTTCCAGGTACATCGGATCATACGAAGCATAAGAGTAGAGTGAAGGGCCTGACGCTGTCGTTCCACAAGTCCGTGTATACTAAAGATGGTGCCTACGCCCCAAGTTCGTTTTGCATAAACGATCACGCAGGGTGAGCCATAGGAGCATACAAAGCGCCTTCTGCGCACTCGAGGCTTGCACACCCCGAATCATGAAAGTATACTCAGTAAATACCCTTTTCTATGAAACAGGCCGAGGAGTCCGCAGCACTTCTTGACTGCGCTTAGCTTAAGTCGCCATGTGTCGATTTCTCGCCACAGGGTATACTGCACATCAGAGGAACTGCAAAGTTCCGCCGTGTATGAGGGCGAAAGCGGAAGATCGTGTCCGTGTCGCCGAGCATAAAAACAGCACAAGGCACATCTCTTGACAGCTTGCAATGGTCTCTAACTGCCACAAGACAGTCGCTTTGCGAGCCCTCTCCACAATGGATTTGTTTCGCGCACATTCCCGGCATTGCACCTAAACACAAGACGCAAAGCCCAATCTATGCGGATTTTCAAAAAGATCAGAGGGAATGCGGCGCATCACGGTGGCCTATAGTGTTTTTCCCACGCAAGTCACACGTATATACTCTAGCCAGAAACAAACTGACATTGTTGCAATCTGGATTCACAACGCAAGCCTGGTATTTTGAACGCCAAGAGGCAACTTTTTTTCTGGCCGCAGTATATTGCACACCTGCACGTCTGGACTCCCAAAGCTTTGTACGTATGCCGTGATTGCAGGGAGCCCGGCCACTGATTTCCCTTTTCCTTAAGAAAGCCATACGGCCGAAAGTCACAAGGCTCACTTCGTTGCGCGGCACGAATCATTGGACGACGCAAATTGTACGGCTTGCTTTTCTGTTTCTGCCGCGTGCTGGAACATTGCTGTCTATGAAAGACGACATTGCACTGTCAGACGCTTTTTTGTTTTCTCACAACGTGCGAGCAGGTAGACTTAGGCGACCGTTTCTTTCTTGAAAAGGAAGCGCTGAACCGAAAAGCGTACAGAGATTGTCAATCGAACACAGTGCTGTCACCTGGCGAGGTGGAATGCCCAGGTACACACCAAAATTGCGGCACAGACTTAACCCCTAATCCTGCGGCCAAGGCCAACAGACGAAGCAAATACAAGGCCCAAACAAGCATACAGAGAGTATAACACCATTTGCGCTGTGAGCAAACAGGATCTAGGGCCGATCTCAGGGCCGCATATGTCAAAGAAAAGCGCCAGCAAAAAACGTACCTTACGACCTGGTATATGCTTGTACAGGAAGTTTTTATGGCAAATGGGTGTCTCTCGACACACGTTTTGGCAGAACTCTGCATCCTTTGGGCGGAGAGCTGCTCTCCTCTGTCAACACTATTCTACTGTTTTCCGCGCAAACGGCGCAAGGGATGAGCAATGAAATGGCAAGAATTACTCGGTATTATTGGGGGAGAACGGCTGTTTATTCAGACTCATGACTATCCAGATCCGGATGCGATCGCAAGCGCCTTCGGCCTGCAGGCTTTTCTCGCCCATTTTGGCATACATTCACTTCTGTGCTACAGCGGAGAAGCCGAAAGAATATCGGTGACAACGGCAATAGAGGCCTTCAATATTCCCATTTTTCATTTTTCAGATTCACTCTGCATGCAAAGCGAAGACAGAATTATCCTGGTTGATGGGCAAAAATTCAATGCCAATATGTCGGATCTGCCAGGTACTGTTATTGCCTGTATTGATCACCATCCTATTCGGCGAGAGCCTTCCTACGCGTTTACGGACATACGGCAGGTCGGCTCATGCTCAAGCATTATAGCGGATTATTTTTTGTCCGCAAAGATTCCCCTGCCCCGCGACGTTGCGACAATGCTTCTGTACGGTTTGCATGTGGATACAGGCTATATGACGCGGGGTGTGCAGGATCTTGATCTGGATATCTTTCCCATGCTCTACAGGGCTTCTGACCAGGAGAGTCTTGAGCGTGTTGAGAGCAGAAATCTCGAATTTGCCGATTTAAAGGCCTTTGGTGCCGCAATCAACTCGATTACCATCTTTGACAGAACTGGTTTTGCCTATATTCCTTTTTCCTGCCCAGACGCTCTCATTGCGCAGGTAGCGAATTTTATCCTGTCCTTGGCCGAGGTCGATGTGGCCATCATCTCCTCAAGCCGTCCAAATGGCATCAAATACTCTGTGCGCAGCGTTATGACGGGTCTGCACAGCGGGAGCATGCTCGCCGAACTTATGCCACCGTATGGGAGCGGCGGCGGCCATGCGGGAATGGCCGGGGGCTTTGTTCGCAAGGAGGCCATCATTGAGAACGGCATGGATGAGGAGCAGGTTATGAATTTGCTTAAGGAGCATTTTCTTACCTATATATCCCAACACGCGCAGAAAAACACATGAGGCGCGCATGGAACAGAAACTTGAACGTCTAAAAGGACAGATTGAGCGTATAACCTTCACAAGTGAAGAGAGCGGGTATACGGTTGCGCGCGTTCGGGTGTACGACCGAAACGATCTTGTGACCGTTGTCGGCTGCTTTGCGAATCTCTCTCCAGGCGAAGTCGTGCAGATGAGCGGCCAGTGGACGAGTCATCCTAAGTTTGGCGAACAGTTCAAAGTTGCTTTTTACCATTGCGAGACACCGGCAACAGTGAAAGGCATAGAGCGGTATCTCGGTTCAGGCCTAATTAAAGGTATTGGCCCGAAGATGGCCAAACGCATTGTTGCCCTTTTCGGAGAGAAGACGCTTGACATAATTGAGCAGACACCAGAAGCCCTTGAGCAAGTCGAGGGGATCGGCAAAAACCGAGTGGAGATGATTAGGACAGCCTGGTCCGAGCAGAAAGATATCCGCGACGTCATGCTTTTTCTGCAGTCGCATGGGGTGAGTTCCACCTACGCGACAAAAATTTATAAGGTATACGGCAAGAACGCAATTCAGACAGTACAGGAAAATCCCTACCGGCTTGCCTATGACATCTACGGCATTGGTTTTAAAACCGCTGACAAAATTGCCACGGCCCTTGGTTTTGCCACCGATTCGCCACTTAGGGCAGAGGCCGGCATTCTCTATGTTCTGCATACCTGTGTCGAAGATGGCCATGTCTTCTATCCGCGCCCTCTTTTGCTTGAAAAAGCGTCGACACTTTTGGCTATCGAAAAAGCCAATGTGCTTGAAGAGGCAGTCGATCGTCTGACATGGGACAATAGGCTCGTCATTGAAGACAGGCTCTTTGAGTCACAAACGGTACACGCCGTCTATCTCGCTGGCTTCCACCGTGCCGAGGTGCAGGTTGCGGCCAGAATCACTACGCTTTGTATGTGCGAATCAGCCCTGCGCGCTGTGGATGTGCCGCGGGCCATCACATGGGCTGAAGGACAGACAGGCATGATCCTCGCGGCAAAGCAGCGCGATGCTGTGTGTGCCGCACTAACAAAAAAAATCGTCATTATTACAGGTGGCCCAGGCACCGGCAAATCGACCCTGCTCTCTGTCATCTTACAAATCTACAGCAAAATCTCTTCAAAGATTTTGCTGACTGCCCCGACAGGCCGAGCCGCAAAGCGTATGGCGGAAGTGACCGGACTTGAGGCAAAGACAATTCACCGCCTCCTTTGTTATGACTTCAAGAAGCGGGCTTTCAAGAAAAACGAAGACGATCCTCTTGACTGTGATCTGCTCATCCTAGACGAAGTCTCCATGGTCGATCTTCTTCTTTTCCACTACCTGGTCAAGGCCATTCCCCGCTCGGCAAAGGTAATTCTTGTTGGAGACATCAATCAGCTGCCCTCTGTCGGCGCTGGCTGCGTGCTTCATGATCTGATTGGCTCTGGGGCAATTCCCGTTGTGCGTTTAACTGAAATTTTCCGCCAGGCCCAACAGTCTTCTATTATTAGCAATGCCCATGCCATTATCAATGGACGCATGGTGCAGTTTCCGAACCGCGAAACAGATGACATGTTTTTTATTGAAGAGGAGGATCCAGAACAGATTCTTGAGACCATCATCGGTCTTGCCAAGACGCGGCTTCCACGGAAATACCATGTCGATCCCTTGCGGGACATTCAAGTCCTCTCGCCGATGAACCGCGGCGTTGTCGGCACGCAGCGCTTAAATGAGGCACTCCAAAACGCTCTGAACGCAAACACTCTGCAAATATCCCGTGGAACGCGGATTTTCCGGCTCGGTGACAAGGTGATGCAGATTCAAAACAACTATGACAAGGAAGTGTTCAACGGCGACATCGGCATCATAAGCAAAATCAACACTGAGGAGCAGACCGTAACAGTCACTGTTGACGGACGCGATCTGACCTATGACTACCACGATCTTGATGAACTTGTACTTGCCTACGCAATTTCTATTCACAAATCTCAGGGAGGAGAATATCCTGTAGTCATTATGCCGCTCTCAACCCAGCATTATGTGATGCTGCAGCGCAATCTCATCTATACGGGAATCACCAGAGGAAAAAAGCTTGTCGTCCTTGTCGGGACAAGGAAGGCTCTGTCAATCGCCATACGCAATATCAAGCAGATGAAACGCTATTCAGCTCTGGCTGAGCGCCTGCGCCTGCTCGCTCAGACAAAAAGCTCACTTGTATAACCTTCTCCTCACGCTCCCTCTGTGTTCTGCCAAACAGCAGTCCGTTTTCAAAACCCACACAGAGACATGCGCTGCCTTCCTTTTTTTCGCTTGCGTAATCCAGTGAAAAAGCGCGAGATACTCGGCATATAGAACTCCTGCTTCCTTGTACAAAATAATTGTTCTCTTGTAGGTGCAATCCGAAGCGATTTTGTATACAATAGCAAACATGTGGCCGGCGAGTTCTCTTGAATGAACCGGAATACGCCCACGGTACCCACGTATCGTATTTGTCACACTATCCTCGCAAACAATATGAGTGACCATTGTTAGCGTGGAGAAGCCGGTCTGACTCAACCGACTTACAATCCGGGCCACTCGTGCTTGTACAAAGCACCAATTTCGCCTCTCGTTGCAATTCCCGTGAGTGCCTGGAAAACCCATAGCTCAAAAATCCGGTCACGGTGCATCAAACATTGCGACAACGAAGACAGAAAAAGGTCCACAAACCCCTTTTATGAAGACGCACACACAAATGTGCGTGGATACAGTTATGAGACGCAGTGAACAGAACGCCGTATACGAAATTTGTCAGAAGTTTCTGCAGGAACACATTCCCGAGTATGTGCGCGACACAGCATTAGAAATTATTGCTGAGAACGGCATTCAGAAAGTCGACATACAGGAAGGTGAAAACTGGGAAGCCCGCGGAGTCATCCAAGGTGAAGATTTTCAGGTGTACACACCCACCGTGAAGATTTCTTTTGCCGATTTGCAAATTCGCCACCAGTGTAATTGCCAGGGTGCCTTCAGCGGATCGTGTTCGCACATAGCAGCGCTTATTTTAAAGTTGATTCAGGACTTGCGCGAGGAAGATAAACACGTTGATGATGAAATTACGACGCAGACAAGAGACTGGAAACAAACGTTTCACTCTTTTTTCTCCTCAGAAGTGGAGCCTGAAACCGGTCATCACTATCTTATCTTCCGCCTTGCACCCGAGCAGGACAGGCTGAGAGTGTCCTTTTTCAGGGCCCGGCAGAACAAGACGGCCATATCGACTGTCCACACGGAGATTTCACTGGAGCAAATCCTGGCTAATCCCAGCTGGTGCGAGTACTCGCCTATGCTGCTTGATGTAGCCAAGCAGATTGGCCAATATCTCGATTACTATGGGCATTGTATTGAGATTCCAGAGGGTCTTATTTCATGGTTCTTCTGGGCTGTGCGCAATGAGTACTATCTGCTCTGGAAGGACACAGACAAGCACTGTGTTATTGAGAATTCCCCGTTAAGCCTCCAGCTCAATCCCTGCTTAAACGACGCAGGACTCACTTTCGAGCTGCTCATGAAGCGTGAAGGCCGCCCCCCTATCCATCTGCATACAGGGGCGGACGATGAAATCACCTTTCACGGACTCATGCCCATGTGGGTGGCGTTCCAGCATAATTTTTATCCAGTGCAGACAAGCCTGCCTCCCGAGCTTGTGCATACGCTCATTCGCGAGTCACCTCTTGTGCCTCAGGAGGAAGTGCCTGAATTTCTTGATCGTGTCTGGACGCGGCTTTCAGCGGCGGATCTGTACGAGCCCCAGAAATTCTTGACTCGCATGGAGCCACTCTTTCAGCCTGCCAAATATTGTCCGAAGCTTTTTCTTGACGAGGAAGGAAGCCTGCTCACACTTGAGATTGAAAATCTGTATGAGACCATACATGGAGAATTTCCGCTCAAAGGGCCCAATCCAGATTTCCAGACAGGCAGCTACACATACGACGGCAGCACCTATCTGATACGGCGCCACCAAGAGGAAGAGTCAAAACTCCTGGCTGAACTGGAGACGATGAATTTTCAGTCCCGCTCAAGCAATCTCTGGTTTCTTGAGCCTGAAGAGGCCATAAGCTTCCTCCTGGACCACTATCCGAGCCTTCTTGAGAAATACCGCGTCTTTGGTGAGAAAGCACTCTCCCGCTACAAAGTGAGGACAACACAAGGTGTCGTTCAGGCGACGGTCATGAGCAATGAGAAGGACAAGTGGTTTTCTCTCGATATTGCGGTCAACTATCAGGGACAGACCCTGCCTCTTGAAAAAGTGTGGAAAGCTTGGGCACGCGGAAAACGCTATGTTCAGCTAAAAGACGGATCGTATACCAGTTTACCCGAGGCGTGGCTGAAAAAATTTGCCGATAAACTGACCGCACTCGGTATGGATCCGAGCAAACCGCCGCAGGAAAAATACAAACAGTTTGAGGCGCCGATTCTCGACAGTATTCTGGACGATATCCCAAATGCCCAGACCGATGCCTTCTGGAACACCCTGCGCACAAAAATCCACTCCTTCCGCGAAATTGTACAGCTCGATCCGCCGAAGGGTTTGCGCGCGACGTTGCGCTCCTATCAGCAACAAGGCCTCTCCTACCTCAATTTTCTCTACGAGTATAATTTTGGCGGCATCCTTGCGGATGAGATGGGCCTTGGAAAAACCATACAGACACTGTCCTTTATTCAGTATCTGATAGAGCGGAAGATAAAGGGGCCCAATCTCATTATCGTGCCGACATCGGTTCTGCCAAACTGGGAGCGGGAAGCGAAAAAATACGTGCCGGATCTTAAACTGCTTGTCATTTACGGTACGCGCCGCGACAATATGTTTAAGCAGCTTGAAGAATCGGATCTTGCCCTGACAACCTATGCGCTTCTGCGCCGCGATTTAGAGGAGCTGCAAAAGTTCAAGTTTACCTGCGTCATCTTGGATGAAGCGCAGAATATCAAGAACCCCAACACCATAACGGCCCGATCCGTCCGCCATGTGCAGTCAAGGCTAAGAATCTGTCTGTCGGGCACGCCTATTGAGAACAATCTCTTCGAACTGTGGTCACTGTTTGAGTTCTTGATGCCAGGTTTTCTTGGTTCTCAGCACGCTTTCCAGCGAGGTGTTGTCAAGCCCATAAAGGAAGGCGACACGGCGACCCTGGATTATCTGAGAACGCGTGTTAAACCCTTTATCTTAAGAAGAACAAAGGCGGAAGTCGCAAAAGATTTGCCTCCGAAGATAGAAAGTGTTGTCTGCTGCGCGCTTGAAGACGAGCAGGCGGAACTATACGCTTCGCTTGCGAAAAAACTCAGAGAGAAGGTTTTTGCCGATGTCGACAAAAACGGTCTTTCGAAGTGTCAGATGTCGATTTTAGATGCCCTGCTTAAGCTTCGTCAGATTTGCTGCCACCCGCGCTTGCTGAAAATAGATATCCCCGGTTTCTCCAATAATCTTCCCTCGGGCAAGTTTGATGCCTTTAAAAATATGATCAGCGAGATTGTCGAAGGAGGCCATAAAGTTCTTGTTTTCTCGCAGTTTGTGCAAATGCTGCAGATCATTAAGCAGTGGCTCGATTTTTCGCATATTACCTATTGCTATCTTGATGGGAAAAGCAAGGACCGTTTTGACCAGGTCGACCGTTTCAACACAGATGAAACAATCCCGATCTTTTTGATTTCTCTCAAAGCAGGTGGCACAGGTCTCAACCTAACTTCCGCAGACTACGTTATCCATTACGATCCCTGGTGGAATCCAGCCATGGAGAATCAAGCAACCGACCGCACCCACCGCATAGGACAGACACGCCAGGTCTTCTCGTATAAGCTCATCTGCGAAAACACAGTTGAAGAAAAGATCCTAAAACTCCAAGATTTGAAACGCAACGTCGCCGAGGCAATCATTCCTGGGCAGGATTCCATGAAATCCTTAACCAGGGAAGACCTGGAAATGCTCTTTGATGTCTAAAGCGCACACACTGTGAGCGCGCAAAGGGCATGACTCCAGCTACCCCCATGGACAACTCTGCTCAGTTGAGCGGAGCGTCCAGCAAGCTGGCTACCCAGTACAAAAAAATAGCGCATGCGCATTTATGACGTAACGCCCGTAAAAACAGTACAAAAGAGTCAATAGTACTGGCTTCTCTCAGTCCGTGTATATATTGTCACGATAGGTCTGCGTACAAGATACACACGAACTTGGGTGAGCCAGTACGAAAAAAGCCCAAAATGCACAGACGGAATTTTTTCTTTGTGAAATCTGGCAAGTCGTTTCTCCCCTGACGCAAACGACTCGCACCGTACGTCAGAGTCTCTTGTGGCGTCTCGCTACGCGTTGCCAAGCACCGTCACGGACTTGTGCTCGCATTGACAAGAATCTGCCAAATGAGTACAGTACACAAACTTGTTTTAAATTATTCTCGTCCATGCAGGGTTGGGACCAAGATCAATTGGCCGGTATTGCCAAGAATAGCAGCAGCTCATTGCAGAGTATAAACCCAAACTCGAAAAGTTCTTCCCTTCTTTACGAGGCTTTTTTTCGTTAAAGCCGACAGTATTCTGCTTGAAAAGGAACTTTTTTTCAAGCGTGCATATATCCAAGAAAAAGGAATGCGCTCGTAGCTCAATTGGATAGAGCGATTGCCTCCTAAGCAGTAGGTAGCGTGTTCGAATCACGCCGGGCGCACCATATTTCATGCGGGTTTTCGAGAATTGACTCGAAAGCCTCTTTTTTTTCCCCACACCATTCCCCACACACATCGAGAAAATCAGTGCAAATTAATGCGACTCTGTATGACTTGGTTGTTCGCTGACAAATAACGCGCTCTATCCAATTGAGCTACGAGCTTGCTTACATGTGTGGGGACGTGTGGGGAAGGGATGTTTTCCCCACACGTCGATTCGCTTAGTCGTCGTCACACATTTCGTCGATGGCCTTCAAGATGGAAATTGCCACAGGGATCCAAGATAAGAATTGCATGGTGTACTCCTTTGCGTCACGGATTAGGGGTTCATATGAAACCCAAGATGG